>JBAVCR010000265.1:0-2493 GCA_049586815.1 Anaeromyxobacteraceae bacterium | reverse complement strand
GTGGTGGCGGCGGTGACCGCGGCAGCGGCGGAAGCGCTCCCCGCGAGGAAGGCGCCGCCAAGCCCGGGGAGCCCGCCTAGGCGGTCATGGCGCCGGAAGCGGAGCGGCCCGAGCCCGGTTCGCGCGTACGGCGCTGGATCGCCGTGCTCCGTGCCGGCGCGGCCGCCTTCAAGGGGGAGGCCCTGAAGCTCAGGGCCATGGCCCTCACCTACATCTCGATCTTCTCGCTCCTGCCGGCGATCATGGTCACGGTGTCGATGGTCCGGTCCTTCCCGGACCTCGACCGCGTCCGGCTGCGGCTCCAGGAGTTCGTGGTCTCGAACCTCGCCGTCGGCGCGCGCGACAGGGTCTCCCAGTACCTCGACCAGTACGTCTTCGGCGCGTCGGCGATGACGCCGGGGCTCCTCGGCTTCGCGCTCCTGCTCCTCTCGGCGGTCGCGCTCCTCGCCCAGGTGGAGCACGCCGTGAACGCCATCTGGGCCGTGCGCCACCCGCGCCCCCGGCTGCAGCGGTGGCTCACCTACTGGGCGGCGCTCACGGTCGGGCCGCTCGTCATGGCGGGCTCGATCGCCCTCGCGCTCGACGCCCACGAGCTGCTCGGCGCCCCGTGGCTCGTCGGGCAGGTGGCGGGAGTGGCCCTCACCTACGCCTTCTTCGTGGCCGCCTACCTGGTGCTGCCGGCGACGCGGGTCCGCTTCCTCCCCGCGCTGGGCGGCGGGGTCGTGGCCGGGACCGCGTTCGAGCTGGCGAAGGGTGTCTACACCTGGGTGGCCGCCCACCTCTTCCGGTTCCAGGCGGTCTACGGATCGATCGCCGCGATCTTCGTCTTCCTGATCTGGCTCTACGTCTCCTGGACCATCTTCCTGTTCGGCGCGCGGCTCGCCTTCGTGCTGCAGCACCACCGGTCGCTCCTGGAGGAGGAGGAGGGGAACGCCATGGGGCGCGAGTACCTGGCGGTCCGCGCGCTCGTCGAGGTGGCGCTCGCCTGGTGGGATGGCGCGCGCCCTCCCGAGGCCGGCGAGGTGGCCGATCGGCTCGACGCCCCCGCCGAGACGGTGCGCCAGGTGCTGTCCACGCTGGAGGACGGGGGCCTCGTCACGGAAGGCGAGGGCGGCCGGCTCACTCCGACGCGACCACTCGACCGGACCACCCTCGCCGACGTCCGGCGGATCATCGCCGGACCGCTCCCGCCGAGGACCGGCGCGGGGATGCAGGCCATCGTCGCCGGAGTGCTCGGGGACGGGGAGAGCGCAGCCGAGGAACGGCTCTCGAGGACGTCCATCCTCGACCTGTGCCGGGCCGTCCGGACGACCCCTCCGCCCCCGTTCGAGGCTGCGGAATCGCAGCCCGCCGGCGAGTAGGGCGCATCCCCTCACAAAGCTTGCCGAATTTTGGCGCCTCGGCTAGGCTTCGCTCGTTCTCGGCTCGCGTAACGTCCTGTAATGCGGAGCAATCCATGCTGAAGTCGGATCTCATCAACATCCTCGTCGTGAAGCGCGGCGTGACGCAGAAGCAGGCCGAGCTCACCATCGAGACGATCTTCGAGTCGATGAAGGACGCGCTCTGCAAGGGCGAGAACATCGAAATCCGCGGACTTGGCGCCTTCCACGTGAAGCACTACGAGGGCTACCAGGGGCGCAATCCCAAGACCGGCGAGGTCATCCCGGTGCGGCCCAAGCGCGGGATTCTCTTCAGGACTGGCAAGGAGCTGCGCGACCGGGTGAACCACCCGGACGACGAGCCCTCCGCGGTCGCCCCTCCCGCTCCCGTGCCCGACTCCGGCAGCGCGGGCGGCGGGGCGCAGTAGCCCGGATTCACACGGAGAAGGAAGCGCGCCCGACCGGGCGAACCTCCAGGTCGGGCGGTAGCTCCTCGTAGGCCAGCACCGCAAGCTCCGGATATCTCTGCGCGACGAGGTCGCGCAGCGGGCGGCGAACATCCGCAGGGGCGAGCAGGGCGCGTGCCCCGGCCGTCCCGGACACGCCCTCCCCGACCGAGTCGAGGAGAGCCCGGATTCCCGCCGCGTCGGTCCACGGCTCGCCGGCCACGAGCGCGTCCCGGAGCGCCGCCTCGGCGGCGGGGTCGAGGAGGAGGGCGTCGAGCGGCCTCCCGCGAGACAGACCGTGCGTGATGTGGCGGGAGAGCGCGCGACGCGATCCCTCCGCGAGGGCCGCCGCGGAAGCTCCTGGAGGCGCCGCCACGAGCCCCTCGAGGATGGCGCGGAGGGGAGCCACCGAGACCCCCTCCTCGAGCAGGCGCCGCAGCGACTCCGCGATGGTGGGCGACGGCACCTGCCGCGCCACCTCCCGCACCAGCGCCGGCGCGCTCGCCTCGGCCTCGTCGAGCAGGGACTGGACCTCCTGCACGCCCACGAGGAGGTGGGCCGATCGCCGCAGCGCCTGGCGGACGTCGGCGAGGGCGCGGTGGGAGGGATCGAGGACGGCGCCGAGCGCCTCGGCCCGGGCTGCATGGGTGAGCTCGATGGCCGCGGCC
>JBAVCR010000264.1:0-2097 GCA_049586815.1 Anaeromyxobacteraceae bacterium | reverse complement strand
GCAGGGCGCCACGCGGGCGCCGAGCGCCTCGTGCAGCGCGGAGACGCGGGCCACGGCTCCTGCCGGGGCGCCATCGGTGCAGACCGCCACCGTGCCGCCCTTCCAGCGATCGGCCCGGGCGGCCTCGTAGCCCCCGCGACCCCCGAACATGGGGTGGGCGCCCACGAAGGGCACGCGCGGGTCGCCGGAGCTCCGCGCCACCTCGATCACCCGCTCCTTCGCCCCGCCCACGTCGGTGAGCACGGCACCGAGGGGCAGGGCCCGCGACACCGGGCCGATGAGCTCCTCGATGGCCGCCACCGGGGTGCAGAGCACGACGAGGTCGCGGTCGCCGAGCCACGGGCCGACACCCGCGTGCACCTCGTCGGCGACCCCATCGCCCACGGCCCGATCGCGCACGTCCGTCCGTGCGTCGGCGGCGGCGACGTGGATGGCGGGGTCGAGCGCCTACATGCCCCGGGCGAGCGAGCCCCCCATGAGCCCCAGCCCGAAGATGCCCACCCGGCGGGGCAGCCGCGCGTCAGCGGACACGGGTCACCTCCCGCCCGTTCCGGGCGCGTCGGCGGGGTCGGCCAGGTCGGGGCGCAGGGCCCGCGCGCCGCGCAGGTAGACGTGGCGGACCGGCCGGTCGAGCGACTCTACGTGGAGCAGGACCCGGATGGTCCGGGGCAGCGAGCCCGGCACGGGGATCTCGCGCGAGCAGATCATCGGCACCATGTGCCAGCCGTTCCTCACCCGGGCGGCCCGGGCGGGGAAGTCGGCGTCGATGTCGTGGGTGACCGTGAAGATGGCCCAGCCGATGTCGGAGGGCGCGATGCCGTTCCGCTCGGTGAGCAGCCCGCAGAGCTCCGCCACGGCCTCTTCCATGGCGGAGGCGGAGTTCTCCTCGATCTGGGTCGCGCCCCGGATGCCGCGCATGGACCGTGGAGCTTACTTCCAGACGCGCCGGTCGTCGATGCGCTTCCCTCCCGGGGGGATGCCGCCCGTCTCCACGGTCCGGACGTCGCCCCGGAGCTTCGTCTCCTCCCGGAGCGCCTCGGCGAGCTTGCCCGGCAGCGCCCCTCCGGCGTCGGGTGCGCCGAGCTCCACCAGGTACTCGAGCCGGTCGAGGTGGTTCTCCCGGGTGACCACCGCCTGCCAGCGGACCACCTCCGGGAAGCGCTTCATCACCCCGTCGATCTGGCCGGCCCGCACGAACATGCCCTTCACCTTCACGCCGTCGCCGACGCGGCCGAGCAGCCCCTGCAGCTTCGGCGTGGTGCGCCCGCAGAGGCAGCGCTCCTCGGGCCCGAGCGACGAGAGGTCGCCGGTGCCGAAGCGGAGCAGCGGGTAGGACACGTCGAAGAGCGTCCCCACCACCTCGCCGGGCTGGCCCGGCCCGGCCGGCTTGCCGGTCTCGAGGTCGAGCACCTCCACGATGGCCTCGGGGTGGACGTGCCAGCCCCCCTTCTCCGGGCACTCGTAGGCGAGGCAGCCCAGGTCGGCGGTGCCGTAGCCCTGCAGGACCCGCACCCCGAAGCCCTCCTCGATCTCCTGGCGCAGCGACTCGGGGAGCATCTCGGCGATGACGAAGGCCGCCTCGAAGGAGAGCGGCGTGCCCTGCTCGCGGGCCTTCACGAGGAGCGCGTGGAGGAAGCTCGGCAGCCCGAGGTAGGCGGCGGCGCGGGTGTGGGCCGCCACCTTCACCTGGAGCTCGGTCTGGCCCACGCCGGCCGGGACCACCGCGCAGCCGAGCGCCCGGGCGCCGGCGTCGAGCATGAACCCGAGCGGCGTGAGGTGGTAGGAGGCCGAGTTGTGGGCCACGTCGCCGGAGCGGAAGCCGGCGGCGGCCAGCGCGTGGCGGAAGCGCCAGAAGTCCTCGTGGGCGCCCTGCGGGTCGTAGATGGGGCCGGGCGACATGAAGATGCGCGCCAGCTGGCCGGGCTCCACGGCGAGGAGGCCGCCGAAGGGCGGTTCCTCGACCTGGGCCGCGGGGAGCGCGTCCTTGCGGGTCACCGGGATGCACTGCAGGTCCTCGAGGCCGCGCACGGCGGTGGGCCCGAGGCCGACCTCGGCGAGCGTGCGTCGCGCGCGTGGCGCGCGGGCGAAGGCGTGGGC
>JBAVCR010000263.1:0-4311 GCA_049586815.1 Anaeromyxobacteraceae bacterium | reverse complement strand
GCGAGGGAGGGCGCCGCCCAGCGACGGGACCACTCCGGCACGGAACGGGGCTGCGGCCTACCGGCTCCACCCGATCTCCCGCGCCGCCGCCGGCCCCCGTGCGGGCTGCGACAACGTGCCGCGCCGTCCGTGCGCCGGGGGTGGTCTACGCTCCGCGTGAAGTGGCGCGCCTGGCCACCGCGATCCCCGCGGGTGGACCTCGGCCCGCGCGCCGGGGAGGGGAGAATGGTCGGATCGAGGACCACGGCACTCGTGTGCCTTGCGTGTGGGATCGGGGCGCTCGGGTGCCAGCAGAAGGCTCCAGTCGCCTCGGCGCCGACGACGGCGGCCAGCCAGCGTGGGACCTCCGGGGCGGTCGTCGACTACGACGGGGACGCGTCGCCGGACCTGCTCGTCGGAGCCCCCTTCGCCTCCTACGCCGGGGGCGTGGGCGCGGTCTTCGTGCACCGGGGAAGCGCATCGGGCTTCGAGGAGTCTCCCGCCTGGACGCTCACCGGCGGCGACAACTTCGGGGCCCAGGTGGTCGGCATCGGCGACGTCGACGGGGACGGCCGCGCGGACTTCGCGGTGACGGCCACGAACGGCGACGGAAGCGAGGCCTCGCTGGCCGGGACCGTGACCGTCTTCCGGGGCGGCACGGGTGGCCAGGTGCTCCGGGTGCTGGGCGGGGAGCAGGCCCTCGACAAGTTCGGCGCGTCCGTCACCGGAGGCTGCGACCTCGACGGCGACGGCCACCCGGACCTGGTGATCGGGGCGACCGGCCACTCCCCCGGGCCGGACCGCTACCTGGGCGGCGCGTACTACGTCTACTTCGGTCCCGGGCTCGTGGATGCGACCCGGAGGAAGATCCCGGCCACGCTGCACACCGGCATCCTGGGCTTCGCGTCGGCGTGCGGGGACGTGAACGCCGACGGGGTCGACGACCTCGTGGTCTCGGCGATCTGGACCCACGGCGTCATCTGGCACGCCTCGAAGGTGCTGGCCTTCCACGGGAAGGCCGGCTTCGCCCCCGACGCCGACCAGGCCGACCTGACCGTGGATTCGACGGCCAGCCATTTCGGGGATTCGCTGGCCGTGCTCGACGACCTCGACGGCGACGGCTTCCGCGAGATCGCGATCGGGGTCCCGGCCTTCTACGCCATCCCCGCGCCGAGCGCCGCGAACCCCATGACGAGCCTGAAGGGCCGGGTCTTCCTGGTGCGGGGAGGCGCCGGAACACGCACGGTGAACCTCTCCCCGCCCCCCGGGACCCCGATCCCCGCGCTCCTCACCACCCTCACGGGCCAGGACTACCTGGAGCGCTTCGGTTCCTCGGTGGTCTCGCTCGGCGACCTCGACGGCGACGGCAAGCCGGAGCTCGCCGTCGGCGCCCCGCACGGACACGCGCCCGGCGCCACCAGCCTCGACTCGGGGTGGACGAGCGGCAGGGCCTACGTCTTCCGCGGCAGGGACCTTTCGATCACGGGGGCGGCCACGCCCGTCTCGGCCGGGAAGGTCCTCTCCCGCCCGGGCCGGACGCTCCACTACGCCACGTTCCTGCTTCCATTCACCCAGGGTGGCCCTCGCCTGCTGGTGGGAGCCCCCACCGCCGACCGGCAGGCCGGCGCCGTCCACGCCGAGGATCTCGCGGAGGTGCTGCCATGAGGAAGGACCGGAAGCCGGGGATGGCGCTCCTCGCGGCGGCGACCCTGCCGCTCCTGCTCGTGGGCGTGGCGGTCGCGGCCCAGGTCACGTGGGACGCGAGCAACTTCACGATGGACGGGAGGAAGTGGCAGCCTGCCCCGGACGGGCACCAGCCGGGGAAGGACGACCCGGCGACGCCCATGGACGGAAGCCACCACCCCGGCGACGACTGCGGGATCTGCCACGCCCCCGCGGCCTCGGAGACGGCGCTCTACAAGCCCATCGGTCGCGCCCGCCTCTTCAGCCTGACCGGGACCATCTACGACGGTCGCGCCGCCCGGATGCCCGTGGCCGGGGCCGAGCTGGTCGTGCAGGACCACGACGGGAACGTCGTCAGCGTCACCACGAACGACCTCGGGAACTTCTGGACCGAGACCCCGCTCGCCGGTGATCCCGCCGCCGGCGATCCGGCCACGTCGTATTCCTGGCGGTACAAGGCATGGGTGAAGGACGGGGGCGGGTCGCGGCCGATGATGACGATGCCAACGGTGGGCGGCATGACCGTGCCGCGCATGAGCTGCAACATGCACCACGTGACCACCGGGACGCTGGGCGGTGCATGGGCGCGCCCGGCGTCCACGCTCCGCTCCTACCCCGCGGTCGGCCTCTCCTACCGCAAGCACGTCTTCCCGATCCTGCGGAGCAAGTGCGGCCCGTGCCACATCCCGGGTCCGACCACGGCCGCGCAGGCGGGAGAGACCTTCGACTACGGCGCCGGGCTCGACCTGCTCACCTACGGTGGATCCGCGGTGGAGATCCAGGACTCGACGGGAGCGGTCACCACCTACCCCAAGCGGGGAGTCACGGACGTCGTCAACGTCGGCATCCCGGGGGCCAGCCTCCTCTTCGCGAAGACCCTGCCAGGCGGTGTCCACGGCGGGGGGGTGTTCTGGGACGAGTCGTCCGCCGACTTCGCCGCGCTCCGACAGTGGATCGCCGAGGGAGCGCTCGAGAACTGATGACCGCCCCGCGCCCCGTCGTCGCGTTCCTCGTCCTCGCCCTCGCCGCGTGCGGCGGGGGAGGAGCGGACGTTCCCGTCGCCTCGCCCGCACCGACCGGACCCACCGGACCGACGGGGTCCACCGGGCCGACGGGATCCACATGGCCCGTGCTGGTCGGTGCGGGCCGGGCGGCGGACTTCCGGGTCGAGGTGCGATCCGATCGGGCGCTCGGGACGGGCATCGCGGTGCTCGCCATCCGCGTCGTCCCTGCGGACGGGACGTCGCCGGCCGACGCGAGCGTCTCCTTCTCGGCCGTGCATCCCGCCACCGGCCTCGTGGCACCGCTCGTGAACGGACCCTCGCTCGACGCGGAGGGCAACTGGCGGCTCGAGGCGTCCGTCCCCCGGCCCTCGGCCGGGACGGACGGATGGAGCATGACCGTCGTGGTCCGCCGTCCGGGCCGGGCGGACGCCGGGGTCACGATCCCCGACGTTCCCGTCGTCGATCGGCACCTGGGAGGGGTCTTCCCATCGGGTGACGCGCGCTACCTGCTCGCCGTCCGGTTCCCGGCCGGGCTCGGGGCGGGGTCGAACCCGGTGACGGTCGCGCTCCACTCCATGCCGATCGCGGGGGGCCCCGCACTGCCCGTGACCGACGCCGCCATCCACGTGGAGCCGTGGATGCCCTCCATGGGGCACGGTTCCACCGGGAGCGTGGATCCGACGCCCGGTCCGGTCCCCGGTGTCTACGCGGGTTCCCTGTCGTTCTCGATGCCGGGGGACTGGGAGACGCCGTTCATCGTCTCGCGCGCGGGGATCGAGCTGGGTCGCGTGGCGGTGGCCGTCTACTTCTAGCGGCTCCGCATCCAGCCGATCTCCCGCGCCGTCGCCGGCCCGACCTGCAGGTCGTCGAGCGAGTCGGCGAGGCGTCCGGCGCCGGGGCCGATCGGGATCTCGCCCACCATCCACTCGGCGTGACTCTGGGGGTAGGGCGGGTCCCGGTCCGGATCGGCGAGGCCGTCCGGGACGCGGGCGTGCCCGCTCGCGTCGTACTTGTCGGTCGCGCCCACCGTGTGCAGGAGCTCGTGGCCGATGGCCTGCAGCGGGATGGAGAGGTCGCCCGTGCCCGAGCCGCGCACCAGCGCCACCTCGCCGTTCAACGCGCCCGCGCCCTCGGCGAAGCCCACCGGCCCGCCGCCCATGGAGTCGGCGAGGAAGAGCACCCGGAGGTCGAACCCCCCGGCCGCGCCGCCGGCGAGGCGGTCGACGTCGCGGGAGGCGCCCCAGACCTCCACGGCGTGCCGGACCCGGTCGAGGAGGGAGCCGGAGGCGGGCGTCACGGGGAGGCCGCCCTCCCAGCGCAGCGGCCCGACGACGGTGAACTGGAACGGGGCGGGGCCCGGCCCTCGCCAGCGCTCCATCTCGGCGGCCAGGCGGGACGAGAGGACGGAGGCGCCCCTGCGCCATTGCTCCGGGTCGAGCTCGTCCCCGCGTGCGAGGAGGACGAGGCCGACCTGGAGCGGACGATCCCAGCGGGTCCGGACGTGGCGGCTCCAGGCCGTCCACCCGCCCCACGCCGCGGTGAAGAGGAGCACGCCGAGGAGGGCGGCGATGCGGATGCGCCGGAAGGTCCGGCGCGCGGGCGGGTGGCGCGCGCCGCTCACGGCGCGTCGGGACGGGAGCGCCGC
>JBAVCR010000262.1:0-3275 GCA_049586815.1 Anaeromyxobacteraceae bacterium | reverse complement strand
CGATAGTGCCGTCCGGGGTGGCGACGCTCCTGCTCCTGCCCGAGGCGGGAGGTCGCGTGAAGGCCGACGCGGCGACCGCGGCGGGGGGAGGGCGCGTCGAGGTCGTGGCCGGAGCCGATGCGGGGTTCCAGGCGGGGATCGCCCGCGCGGCCGCCCTGGCGGTGGGGTGGCTCACCGGCCGATGATGCGGGCGGCGCGTGAGTTCACCGTCCGTTCTACGGACCATCGGCGAGATGGGGTGCAAGAGAACGCTGCATCGACATCGTTCTCGCGTGATTCACCTCGGGCGCTCACGGCGCCGCAAGGCCGCGCGTCTCGTTGTCGCTTCGGCCCGTGGGGCGGCGATCGATCTCCATGGCGAGGTTCGCGATCCCTTCGCGCGAGAAGGTGTCTTCATGAACCACACCGCTCTCGCCTCCTCGCTCCGCCTCGCCGAGCTTCTCCGCCGCGAGCACGCCTGCCTCGCAGACTTCCTCGTCGCGCTCGCCGCGTTCGACCGGGAGGGAGCCTACCGGTCGCTCGGGTACGCGACCGTGTTCGACCGCCGCGCACCGGACGACCGTCGATCCGCTCACTCCATGGCTTCGACGCCTGCACCCGACTGTCTCGACGGGTCTCCTCGAGAAGCTGAAGCGCGCAAGGGCCGGGCAGTCCCATGTTGAGCCCGGCGCGGGCGACGAGCAGGTGATCGACGCGGCGCTCGACCTGCTCCTCGCGCAGCAGGAGAAGCGCAAGGCCACCGTCCCGGCCAAGGTGAAGCGCGAAGTGAAGCGGCGCGACGGCGACCGCTGCCAATGGCCGACCCACGACGGCGGCGTCTGCGGGTCCACGGTGCGGCTCGAGGTGGACCACGTCGTCCCGCGGGGCCGGGGCGGACGGTCCACGGCCGACAACCGCAGAATTCTCTGCAGGGCGCACAACCTCGAGGCGGCGCGACAGGCTCACGGCGAGGCCCACATGGACCTCTTCGCCCCGCGCGCGCGGGAGCCCGTGGCCCCGTGGCGCGCGGCTCAGCCGCCGAGGTGCGATGCCAGCGCGATCGCCCCGTACAGGAGGAGCCCGACGGCCGCGAGGAAGAGCCAGCCGGGCGGCACGCGGGAGAGGCGGAACCGGATGGACGGGTCGGCCGGATCGGTGAGGACGCGGTCGGACGCGGGATCGGGCGGGACCGGCGTGGCCCGGACCCAGGCGAGCGCGATGGGGGCGAGCGCGGCGAGACCCACGGCGAGGACGAACAGGCTCGCGCCGAAGGTCCCCTCGGCCGTCGGGTCGGCGGCCTGGCGCGTCGCCACGAGCGATCCGATCCCGTTGTTCACGGCGTGGGCGGCGACGGCGGGCCAGACGGAGCCGGAGCGCCACGCGAGCCAGCCCAGGTAGAGGCCGAGCAGGAAGACGGCGGGGAACCGCACCGGGTCCACGTGCATCGCGGCGAACAGGAAGGCCGACGCCCCGATGGCGAGCCCCGGCCCCGCGTGGGTCCGGAGCGTCGAGAGCAGGTAGCCTCGGAACGACACCTCCTCCGCGAGGGGGGCGAGCAGCGAGGCGGCGATGGCCATCCCGAGCTGGTGGTGGCGCGATCCCTCGAAGAGGCGCGTGACGTCGAAGGCCTCGACCCAGCTCCGAGGGACGAGCAGGATGGTGAGGGACATCACCGCTCCGGCCGAGAGGTAGAGGGCCACCCCCGAGAGCGCGCCGAGGAGGAGCTGCCGGAACGTCGGGCGCCGGGCCAGGAGCAGGAAGGGAACCGGCCGGAGGTTCGACCCGGCGGCGACCAGGAAGGCGGGCAGAAGGAAGACGAAGAGCTCCGTCCAGACGAGCCCGGCCAGGGGGTGGAAGGACTGGACCGTCGCGCCCAGCCCCAGGTACAGGGCCATGAGGAACAGGAAGAAGAGCGTGGCGCTCTTCGCCGGGTGCGCCACCGCGGGCGCGATATCGGGGTGGCCGCTGTCCACGTTCCGGAACATGATAGTGAACGGGTCGAGATGAGCACGTTTCGAGACCGCACCGTGATCCTGGCCGTGGGCGGCGGCATCGCCGCCTACAAGGCCTGCGAGGTCGTTCGCCTCCTCGTGAAGGGGGGCGCGGAGGTCCGCGTCGTCATGACCCCGAACGCCACCCGGTTCGTCGGTCCGCTGACCTTCCAGGCCCTCTCCGGCCACCCCGTCCTCGTCGACCTGCTCGACCCGGCCTCCGAGGCCTCCTACGGGCACCTGGAGCTCGCCCGCCGGGCCGACCTCTTCCTCGTGGCTCCCGCCACGGCCGACCTCATCGCCAGGTTCCGCGCCGGCATGGGGGACGACGCGGTCACCACCACCGCCCTCGCCTGCACCTGCCCGGTGCTCCTCGCCCCGGCCATGAACACCCGGATGTGGGAGGGGCCCGCCGTCCAGGAGAACCTGGCCGCCCTGCGGGACCGGGGCTGGAGCGTCGTGGGCCCGGGCAGCGGGGAGCTGGCCGACGGCGACGTGGGGGAAGGGCGGCTCGCCGACCCTCCGGAGATCGCGGGAGCCGCGGCGCGCCTGCTCGGGCCGCGGGACCTGGCCGGACGTCGCGTGCTCGTGACGGCCGGCCCCACCCGCGAGCACCTGGACCCGGTCCGGTACCTCTCCAACCCCTCGACCGGGAAGATGGGCTACGAGGTGGCGCGGGCGGCGGCCCGGCGTGGCGCCGACGTCGTGCTCGTCTCCGGCCCCACCACCCTCGGCGATCCCGGCGGCGTCCGCGTCGTTCGCGTGTCCACGGCGGAGGAGATGGCGGCCGCGGTGCACGTCGTCGCCGACGCACAGGACCTGCTCGTCGCCGCGGCGGCGGTTTCCGATTACCGCCCCCGGCACCCGTCCGCGTCGAAGAGGAAGAAGGGCGACGGTGCGGAGGTGCTCGAGCTCGAGCGCACGCCCGACATCCTCGCCACGCTCGGGGAGCGGCTCGCAGGATCGCCCCGGGCGCCAGTGCTCGTGGGGTTCGCCGCCGAGACCGAGGACGTCGTCCCGAACGCGCGGGAGAAGCTGCGGCGCAAGCGCTGCGACCTCGTCGTCGCGAACGCCGTGGGCGCCCCGGGAGCGGGATTCGGCGGCGACCGGAACCAGGTGTCCATCGTCGGGCCCGAGCGCGTCGACGCCGTCGAGGGGACGAAGCGGGCCGTCGCCGACGCCATCCTCGACCGGGCCGTTCCCATCCTCGATTCGCGTCGTCCCCGGCCATGACCGACGAGACCACGAACCCTCCCGTGGCGGCCGACGTGGCGACCGAGGTGCTGCGTCACCTGTGGTGGATGC
>JBAVCR010000261.1:0-6734 GCA_049586815.1 Anaeromyxobacteraceae bacterium | reverse complement strand
GGCTGGGCCCAGGCCGGTGGGGGCAGCGGCCAGCCCCCTGGCGCCGGGGGCCACCCGGCAGGCGGCGCAGGCCACGCGGCGGGAGGGGGTGAGGCCTGGGCGGCCGGATGCGGCGGGGCCGCGGCCGGCGGGACGGGGGTGGTCGGCAACGGCTCCGGGGGCTGGTTCTCGCTCATGACCGTGGGAGAAGACCACGGGATCCCGGGGGCCGCAACTGGCGCGAAAACGAAACGCGCACCGGCGCCAGGGGCTACCGGTGCGCGTTCGATGGTCCCTCGCACGGCTCCCCGGGGGGAGGCGGTGCGGTGGAGGGTTCTTCCGCCGGCTGAAGCCGGCGGTGCCTAGCCCTTCCGGCGGTTGAACTTCTCCATGAGGTCGCCGAGGCGGGCGCGGCCGTCGCCCTGCTTGCGCAGGTACTCGCGGTACTCGTCCTCGCCGCCGTCGCGGGTGAGCGCCTTGATGGACAGGGCCACCTTGCGCTCGTGCGGGTCGATGTCGATGACCTTGACCTCGACCTCCTCACCCTCCTTGACCACGTCGTGCGGGTTCTCGACCCGCTCGTCGCGCATCTCGGACACGTGGACGAGCCCCTCGATGCCCGGCTCGATCTCCACGAAGGCGCCGAAGTCGGTCACCTTGGTGACGCGCCCCTTGAGGCGCGAGCCGACCGGGTGCCGGTCGGAGAGCGTGGTCCAGGGATCGGCCTGGTTCTGCTTGATGCCCAGGCTGAAGCGCTCGTTCTCGACGTCGATGTTGAGCACCACCGCCTCGACCACGTCGCCCTTCTTGAACTTCTCGCCCGGGTGCTTGATGCGCTCGGTCCAGGAGATGTCGGAGACGTGCACGAGGCCGTCGATGCCCTCCTCGACGCCGACGAAGATGCCGAAGTCGGTGACGTTGCGGACCTCGCCGCGGATGACGGAGCCGATGGGGTACTTGTCCTCGAGGAGCGTCCAGGGATTGGGCTCGATCTGCTTCATGCCCAGGCTGATGCGCTTCGCCTTCGGGTCGATGTCGAGGACCACCGCCTCGACCACCTCGGCGGCGTTGAGGAGCTTCGAGGGGTGCTTCACCCGCTTCGTCCAGCTCATCTCGGAGACGTGGACGAGGCCCTCGACGCCCTGCTCGAGCTCGATGAAGGCGCCGTAGTCGGTGAGGGAGACGACCTTGCCCTTGACCCGCGTGCCGACCGGGTACTTCTCGTCGGCGCGGTGCCACGGGTCCTCCTGGATCTGCTTCAGGCCCAGGCTGACGCGCTCGCTGGCGGGGTCGAACTTGAGGACGACGACGCGGACCTCCTGGCCCACCTCGAACATCTCGCTCGGGTGGCCGATGCGGCCCCAGCTCATGTCGGTGACGTGGAGCAGGCCGTCGATGCCGCCCAGGTCGATGAAGGCGCCGTAGTCGGTGAGGTTCTTCACCACGCCCTTCAGGATGGCGCCTTCCTTCAGGTTCTTCAGGGTCTCCTTCTTCAGCTCCTCGCGCTCCTTCTCGAGCAGCACGCGGCGGCTGAGGACGATGTTGCCCCGCTTCTTGTTGAACTTGATGACCTTGAACTTGAACTTCTCGCCGATGAGCTTGTCGAGGTTGCGCACCGGGCGGATGTCGACCTGGGAGCCGGGGAGGAACGCCTTCACGCCGATGTCGACGGAGAGGCCGCCCTTCACGCGCCCGACGATCATGCCCTCGACGAGCTCGTCGCGCTCGCACGCGGCCGAGATCTCGTCCCAGATGCGCATCTTGTCGGCCTTCTCCTTGGAGAGGACGACCATGCCGGTGTCGTTCTCGCGCGACTCGACGAGAACCTCGACCTTGTCACCGATCTTGACCTGGGGCTCACCACCGGGGACCGGGATGAACTCGCCCAGCGGGACCTGGCCCTCGGACTTGTAGCCGATGTCGACGACCACGTAGTCCTTCGCGATCTGGATCACGGTGCCGCTGACGACGCGCCCTTCCTCGACCTGGCCCGTGCGGGCCTCGCTCTCCGCGAACATCGCGGCGAAATCCTCGGTCTCGGCGTCGGGCGTACGGATGTTCTGATTCTCCATTCGATTGGAACCCAGTCCTGTGGGCTTGGGCCGGCAGCGCGGCGCGTTGCGCCTGGGAACCGCCGACGAAAGCTGCATCGCCCCCTCTGTTGGCCTGCGCCCGCTCCCCGGGGATCGAGGGAGCCGACGGGCCGCCGGGACGACCCCGGCGGCGAAGGCGAAGCAAGCTACACTTGCGGAATCACAGCGTCAAGCGGTCCGCCCGCCATGGCGCCGAGCCGCGCCGCGACCCCGTCGATGACCCAGTCCGGCGTGGAGGCCCCCGCCGAGACCCCCACCACCCGGCACCCCGAGAACCACTCCGGGCGGAGCTCCTCCTCGGTCTCGACGTGCCACGTACGCGGCTGGATCTCCTTGCAGATCTCGGCGAGGTGGCGCGTGTTGGCGCTGTTGCGGCCGCCCACGACCACCACGGCGTCGACCTCGGTGGCGAGCTGCCGGGCGTCGGCCTGGCGCTCGTCGGTGTCGGCGCAGATGGTGTTGACGGCGCGGACCTCCTTGTGCCGGAGCGCGAGGGCTCCCACCACCCGCTCGAAGTCGGCCCCGATGCAGGTGGTCTGGGCGATGACCGCGACCTTCTTGGCGTCGATGGGAGGGATGGCCGCTCCCGGCTTCACCACGGTGCAGGGCCCCTCCCCGTAGCTCACCACGCCCTTCACCTCCGCGTGGTTCGGGTCGCCGACGATGACGAGGTGGTAGCCCTGCGCGGAGAGGCGCTGGGCCATGGCCTGCGGGTACTTCACGTACGGGCAGGTGCCGTCCACCACCTCGAGGCCGCGTTGCCGGGCCTGATCGAGCTCGGGCTTCACGGCGCCGTGGGTCCGGACCACCACGGTGGTGCCCTCCCCGACCTCGGCCACCCGTTCCACTGTCCCCACGCCCATCTCGCGGGTGCGGGAGACGAACTGCGGGTTGTGGATGATGGGTCCGAGCGTGACCACCGGAGCCTGGCGCTCCCGGGCGACGTCCATGAGCTGGTCGACCGTGCGGCGCACGCCCCAGCAGAATCCTGCGGTCTTCGCGACCTTGACCTGCATCAAGTCCTCTCCGCCCGTATATAGCCCCGGCGCCGCCCCCGGTAAAGCCCGCCTACCGGGCCGCCCGGGCCCGCCGCTCCACCTCGGCCGCGAGCCGCTCCACGACGTCGTCGAGCGAGAGCCCGCCGGTGTCGACGGTGACCGCGTCGTCGGCGGCGCGCAGGGGCGCCACGTCGCGCGAGCTGTCGTCCCTGTCCCGCTTGCGCTGGTCGGCGAGCACCGCCTCGAACGGCTGGGGGTCGCCCTTCTCCTGGAGCTCGAGGAAGCGCCGCCGGGCGCGGACCTCGTCGGCCGCGGTGAGGAAGAACTTGGCGTCGGCGTCGGGGAAGACGACCGTGCCGATGTCGCGCCCCTCGAGGACCGCCCCGCGGTTGCCGGGGTCGGTGGCGAGGCGCCGCTGCAGCTCGAGCAGGCCGGCACGGACCACCGGCCGCGCCGAGACCGCGCTCGCGCCGAGCGACATGGGCGGCGTGCGGATGGCCGTGGAGACGTCCTCGCCGCCGAGCAGCACCCGCTGGCCGGAGCCCTCCGCCCCGGGGGGCGGCGGCTCGAAGGTGATGCGGAGCGCGGGGAGGAGCCCGCCCAGGCCCGCGTCGTCGTCGAAGGCGATGCCGGCCCGGCTCGCCGCCAGCGCCACCGAGCGGTAGATGGCGCCGGTGTCGACCATGGCGAACCCGAGCCGCGCGGCGAGGCGGCGCGACGTGGTGCTCTTCCCGGCCCCGGCGGGGCCGTCGACCGCCACGATGAACGGGCGCCGGGCGCTCACCGCGCCAGCACCTTTCGCAGCGCGCCGAGCACCTTCTCGTTCTCGGCGCGGGTCCCGACGGTGATGCGCTGCGCGGTGGGGAACCCGTAGCCCGCCACCGGGCGCACCACCACCGCCTCCCGCAGGAGCGCGTCGAAGAGCTGCATCCCGGGACGCCCCGGGAAGTCGGCGAGCACGAAGTTGGCCTGCGAGGGGACGACCGTCGCGCCCAGCTCGCGGAGCCCCTGCTCGAGGAAGGGGCGCTCCGCGCGGACGAGCGCGCGGCTCAGCATCACGTGCTCCTCGTCGTCGAGGGCCGCGGCCCCGGCGGCCTGGGCCACCAGGTTCACGTTGAACGGCGCCCGCACCCGGTCGAGGAAGGCCGTGACCTCGGGGCGCGCGAAGGCGTAGCCGAGCCGCAGGCCCGCCAGCCCGTAGATCTTGGAGAAGGTGCGGAGGACCACCAGGTTCGGGTAGCGCCTGCGCAGCGAGAGCGAGTCCTGGAAGCCCGCGGCATCGACGAACTCGACGTAGGCCTCGTCGAGGACGACGAGGGTGTCGCGGGGCACCGCCCCGAGGAAATGCACGAGCTCCTTCTCGAGGAACCACGTGCCGGTCGGGTTGTCCGGGTTGGCGAGGAAGACGACCTTGGTGCGGGGCGTGAGCCGCGCGTGGATGGCGTCGAGGTCGTAGTGGAAGCGCCCCTTCATGGGGGCCTCCACCAGCGTGCGCCCGTGGGCGTGCGCCGCGAGCTTGTAGGCGACGAAGCTCTGCGCGCTGGTGAGGACCTCCTCGCCCTCCAGCACGAAGGTGCGCACCAGGAGCTCGATGAGCTCGTTCGAGCCGTTGCCGACGAGGATCTCCTCGACCGGCACGGCGAAGCGCTCGGAGAGGGCGCGCTTCAGGAGCCAGGCGCTGCCGTCCGGGTAGAGGTGGACCTTCGGGCAGGCCTCGAGGGCGGCGCGCAGCGCGAGCGGCGAGGGGCCGAGCGCGTTCTCGTTGGAGGCCAGCTTGGCGACGTCGCTGACGCCGTACTCCCGCTCGACCTCCTCGATGGGCTTGCCGGGGACGTACGGCTGCAGCGACGCGACGTGCGGGGGGACGAGCGGCACGCCCCTCACTCCTCGACGGTGAAGACGCCCATGGCCCGGAACTTCTGGTAGCGCTGGCGGACCAGCTGCTCCGGCGTGAGCGGGCGGAGGTCGGCGAGCTGGCGCCGCAGCGCGCCGGCCAGGTTCTCGGCGGTGAGCTTCGGGTCGCGGTGCGCCCCGCCCGGCGCCTCCTTCACGATCTCGTCGACGATCCCGAACCCGGCCAGGTCACGGGCGGTGAGCTTGAGGTTCTCCGCCGACTTCTGCGCCTTGCTGGCGTCGCGGTAGAGGATCGACGAGCAGCTCTCCGGCGAGATGACCGAGTAGGTGGAGTACTCGAGCATCAGGATCTTGTTCGTGACCCCGAGCGCGAGCGCCCCGCCCGACCCGCCCTCCCCGATGACCACGGAGATGGAGGGGACGCCGAGCGACGACATCACCTCGAGGTTCACCGCGATGGCCTCGGCCTGCCCGCGCTCCTCGGCGCCGATGCCGGGGTAGGCCCCGGGGGTGTCGATGAAGGTGATGAGCGGCCGGCGGAAGCGATCGGCGAGGTCGTAGAGGCGGCGCGCCTTGCGGTAGCCCTCGGGACGGGGCATGCCGAAGTTGCGCAGCATGTTCTCCTTGGTGCCGCGCCCCTTCTGCTCGCCCACGACGACCACCGGCTCGCCCTCGAAGCGGGCCAGCCCGGCCACGATGGCATGGTCGGACCCGAACCGCCGATCGCCCTCGAGCTCCATCCAGTCGGTGAAGATGGCCTGGAGGTAGTCGAGCGTGTACGGACGGTTGGGGTGGCGGGCCAGCTGGACGACCTGCCAGCGGGAGAGGTCCTTGAAGATCTCGGTCTGGAGCTTCTTCGCCTTGCGCTCCAGCTTGACGATCTCGTCGCTGAAGTCGACCCCGGCGCCGCCGGAGAGCTGCTTCAGCTCCTCGATCTTCGACTCGAGGGCGACGAGGGGCTTCTCGAACTCTGTCGTGAACGGGACGCGGGTGGCCACGGCCCGGCCTTATAACACGGCAACGCCGGGAATCACGGCGCAGTGCGCAACGCCGCCGCCAGGGCGACCACGTCCACGGGCGGCGCGAGCCACTCCACGTCCTGCTCCCCGCGCAGCCAGACGACCTGCCGCCGCGCGTACCGGCGGTGGAGCTGCGCGATCCGGTCGGCCAGCTCCCCGGGGTCGATCGCGCCGCGGGCGCAGGCGATGGCGTCCTCGTAGCCGATGGGCAGGCGCGGGAGTGCGTCGCCCCAGCGTGCGACGAGCGCCCGGGCCTCCTCCACGATGCCGCCGCGGGTGATGGCCGCGGCGCGCACGGCGATGCGGCGGTGCAGCTCCTCGCGGGGCGGCGCGAGGGCGAGGAGCCGGTAGCGGTAGCGCCGCGGAGCGAAGCGGTGGGCGGCGAAGAGCTCGCTCTGGGTGCGCCCGCCGGCCGCGATCTCGAGGGCCCGGACCACCCGCACGAGGTCGTTCTCGCGGATGCGCGCCGCCGCCGCCGGGTCGACGGCGGCGAGCCGGCGGTGCAGGACGGGACGTCCGTGGAGCGCCGCCTCCTCCTCGAGGCGCGTGCGGAGCGCCGGGTCGCGTCCCGGCGCCTCCACCACCCCGTGCAGGAGCGCCCGGACGTAGAGCCCGGTCCCGCCCACCACGATGGGGAGCCTGCCCCGGGAGACCACCTCGGCGATGGCCGCGTCGGCGAGCCCCACCCACCGCGCCGCGTCCATCCCCTCCCCCGGATCGACGAGGTCGAGCAGGTGGTGCGGAGCGGCCGCGCGCTCCGCGGCGGTGGGCTTCGCCGTCCCCACGTCGAG
>JBAVCR010000260.1:0-1788 GCA_049586815.1 Anaeromyxobacteraceae bacterium | reverse complement strand
CGCTCCGCGCGGCCGCCGAAGCCGCGGCCCGGGGTGCCGTCCCCGAGGAACTTCGCGACCTCGGGCTCCTGGTGCTCGAGGGGTTCCTGCCGACCTCCCGCGCCGCCCTCGACCTCGGCGCCGCGCTCGTCGCCCGTGCGCGCCGCGTCCTCGCGCGCGTCCCCTTCCTTCCCGGCGAGGCCGACGCGTCGGCCCCCGTCGTGCCCTGGCTCCGCCGCATCGAGGCGATGCACGGTGCGGAGGCCCGGGGCGAGCTCGAGATCCTCTTTCCCGTGGAGGGTGCGCTGCCCCGGGGGAGGGCGGCTAGGCTGCCCGCGTCCAGCGAGGAGGCGCAGCTCGAGGCGGCCGCCCGCCTCGCGGGGTCGCTCCTCGACGAGGGCATGCCGGCGGACGAGATCGCCATCCTCGCTCCGAGGCGGCTCCTCGCGGAGCTTCGCGACCCGTTCTCCCGCGCTCGCATCCCGCTCTCGGTCCCGGTCGCGGTGCCGCTCGCCGGCCTTCCCCCCGTGCGCGACCTGCGCACCGCCCTCGGCGCCGCGGGAGGGCTCGACCGCACCGCCGTTCTCGCCCTGCTCGAGTCGCCGTACCTCGCCGCCGCCGAGCCGGTCCCGCGCCTGCGCCTCCTGCTCGACCGCGCCGGCGTGCTCGATGGCCGGGGCGACCCCGGTGAGAGGATCGAGTCCCGGGCCGATACGCTCACGGGCGCCGGCCTCGCCGGCTGGGAGCTCCCCGGGCTGAGGCGCGCCGCCGGGGCCGTCCGCGACCTGCGACGGGTCCTCGGCATCCTCGCCGGACCCGACACGCCCGCCGGGTGGGCGTCGCGACTGCGTTCCTTCGTCGAGCGTTCCGGCATGCGCCGCCGGGCCGCCAGCGGGGAGGCCTCGCTCGTCCGACGCGACGTCGCGGCGCTCTCCCGCGCCGAGGAGGTCGCCGACGAGCTCGCCTCCGCCCTCGGGGCCCTCGGACGCGGCGGGGAGCGACTCGCGCGGTCGGAGTGGGTGGCGCTCCTCGACCTGGCGCTCGGGCGGGTGGAGGTCCCGCTCGGGCAGGGGCCTGCCGCGGGAGCCGTGGAGGCCTGGCCGCTCGAGGAGGCGCCCGGACTCGACGTCCGCGCCGCCATCGTGCTCGGCGCCGATCGCGGCTCCTGGCCGGCCCCACCGCGCATGGATCCGATCCTCGGCAACGCCGCCCGGGAGCGGCTCGACGAGCACCTGGGGCGCCGTGCCCTCGCGACCTCCTTCCACGCCCGGACCGACGCCGAGTTCCGGGGGCTCTCCGCGCTCGCGGCGGGGCGGGAGCTCGTCGCCGTGGCATGGACCTCCGCCGAGGACGGTGACGGGCCGGCCCCGCTCGCCGCGCGGGTCCTCGACCTCGCCGGCGCCGACACGCTGACGCTCGCCTCCGATCCCCCGCTCGACGAGGCCCATTCCGAGGCCGAGGCGCTCCGCGCCGCTGCGAGGCTCACGCGCGGGGGGCGGCGGGACGAGGTGGCGCGCGTCCTCGCCGCGGATCCGCCGCTCGCGGCCCGGACCGCCGACGTGGCCGATCGGGGCGCCGTCGAGGAGCAGCGCCGCCGGGCCTGGCTGGAACGGCGACCGTCCCCCTGGGGCGGGCTCGTCCCCCCGGGGCTCGCCGCGTGGCAGGAGGCGCTGCCGGCGGAGTGGAGCGCGACCGACCTCGAGGCCTTCGCCGCGTGCCCGTTCCGCTACCTGCTCCGGACCTCCGGCCTCCGGGAGCCCGGCACCGGAGCGCTCGACATGGAGCCGCGCGACGAGGGGGCGCTCCTGC
>JBAVCR010000259.1:0-3283 GCA_049586815.1 Anaeromyxobacteraceae bacterium | reverse complement strand
GGGCGCACCGCCGTCTCCCACCCGGCCGTCGCGGTAGGCGCGCCACTCCTCCTCGACGAAGCCGCGCAGCGCCCGGAGCGATCGGGGAGGGGCGGCGCCCGGCGCCCGCTCACGGGAGAGGTCGTCCCAGCCCCGCCGCATCCCGCGGCACACCACCGCGGCCGGCACGCCCCGCCGCTCCCATTCGGCCACGAGCTCGAGGTCGAGCGGGGAGAGTAGGAGCCCCGTTCCCCGCAGCTGGAGGAAGTACTCGGCGACGAGCGCCGGATAGGAGAGCGAGCCGGCCGGGATGAGGGACATCTAAACGCCCATCGCCCGCCGGGCCTCGGCGGCCGACTGGAACCGGTGCGCCGGGTCCTTGCGCAGGAGCCGCTCCGAGGCGGCGGCGAGCGCCGGGTCGGCCCCGGGGTTCAGCGCCACGATGGGTGGCGGCTCCACGCTCGTGATCTCGCGCCACAGCTCGGCGGGGATCGAGGACGGGAAGGGCGGCCGCCCCGAGAGCAGCTCGTAGAGGATCACGCCCAGGCTCCAGAGGTCGGCCCGGTGGTCGACGTCGCGGCCGGCCGCCTGCTCCGGTGCCATGTAGCGGTAGGTGCCCACCACCCGGCCGGAGAGGGTGAGCGCGCTCGCGTCCTCGAGCTGCTTCACGAGGCCGAAGTCCATGATCCGGACGCGCCGCGCGTCGTCCACCATGATGTTCGAGGGCTTGAGGTCGCGGTGCACGAAGCCCCGCCCGTGGACGAAGTCGAGCGCGGCGAGCACCTCGGCGAGCACCGCCCGCAGGCGTGCCATGCGCTCGGGCCGGTTCAGGTGGAGGGCGAGCGCCATCGAGGGCGGCTCCGGCTCGGGCTCCTCGCCGGCGCCCAGGTCGACCGGGCGGGGCGGGTCGGCGAGGCGCGTCCAGGAGCCCGACCCGTCGTCCGTCTCCGGCTCCTCCATGAGGTCGGCGAAGGCCCGGATCTCCTCGACCCCGGCCGCGGGCGTTCGGGGCACGATGGCCTCCACGTCGGCGTGGGTCTCCGGCTCCCGCAGCCAGGCCTCCATGTCGAAGAGCGCGCCCGCCGCCTCGTCCCGGTTCGTGGAGGAGACGTGCGACGAGGCGATCTCGAGGATGGGGGCGCCGGCGAGCGGGGCGAGGTAGGTGCGCAGGTCGAGCCCCTCCACGAGCTCCATGGCGAGCCAGGAGTAGCCCTCGGCGACCCCGGCGTCGAAGACGCGCACGACGTTGGGATGCTCGAGAGCGCGCAGCACCTCGAACTCGCGGGCGAGCCGCCGGGCGGAGGTGGGGTCGACGGCGGGCGCCGGACCGAGCAGCTTCACGGCCGCGGGCATGCCGTCGAGCAGGTGCCGGGCACGGTAGACGGTTCCCACCCCCCCGCGGCCGATGACCGTCAGGATCTCCCAGGGACCTACGCACCGCGGCGGCACGACAAAAGTGTAGGGGCCGCCGGGTCGGGGGGTCAATCGCCGCCCTGGGCAGGTGGTCCGGGCGGCGTGCTATAAGCCCGCCCGTGGGCGAGAAAAACCTCGTTTCGTGGATGGAGGACCGGGTCCGGTCCCGCGCCCTCCCGCGCCACGTCGCCATCATCATGGACGGGAACGGACGCTGGGCCGAGGCCCGGGGGATGTCCCGCGTGCAGGGACACCGCGAGGGGTCGGAATCGGTGCGGGCGGTGACCCGGCAGGCCCGCAAGCTCGGCCTCGAGGCCCTCACCCTCTACGCCTTCAGCTCCCAGAACTGGGGGCGCCCCGACGAGGAGGTCGGCGCCCTCATGCAGCTGCTCGCCGAGTACCTCGACTCGGAGCGTGCCGAGATCCTCGACAACCGGATCCGCCTCCACACCATCGGCGACACCGACCGCCTGCCCGGATTCGTCCGGGAGCGGCTCGAGTCGGTCCGCGCCGCCTCGGCCGGGAACGACGGCATGGTGCTCACGCTCGCGCTCTCCTACGGCGGCCAGGAGGAGATCGTGCACGCCTCCCGCGCCGCCGCCCGGGGCGGAGAGGTCGACCACGCCGGGATCGAGAGCCACCTGTGGACCGCGGGGCTGCCCCCGCTCGACCTGCTCGTGCGCACGAGCGGGGAGCGGCGCATCTCCAACTTCCTGCTCTGGCAGGCGGCCTACGCCGAGATGGTCTTCGTGGAGACGCTCTGGCCCGACTTCCGCCAGCTCGACCTGCTCGCCGCCGTCGCCGACTTCCAGGCCCGGGAGCGGCGCTTCGGCCTCACCGCGGCCCAGCTGGGGAACGGGTAGCGGATGCGCGAGCAGAACCGGAACCTGGCCGTCCGCGTGGGGAGCGCGCTCGTCCTCTTCCCGTTCGCCGTCTGGATGACCTGGCTCGGCGGTCCCTGGTTCGCCGTCCTGGTCGGCGTGGTCGCGGCGCTCTCCGCGGCCGAGCTCGTCCTGATGTTCGAGAAGCGGCTGCCTCCCACCGGGTGGCTCGGCATCCTGGGAGCGGCCGCCTGCCCCATCGGCGCCTGGCTCTGGACCGGCGGCGGAAAGCCCCTCCAGGACTGGAGCGGTGTCCTGAGCGCGGCGGCGGTGGTCGCGATCCTGGTCGCCGCCATGGCCCAGGAGGGGGAGCTCGCGCAGGCGCCGCGCTCGGCGGCGCTCGGGGCGCTCGCCTGGGCCTACACCGGCCTCCTGCCGGCGGCGGTGGTGGCGCTCCGGGAGAACGCCGGATGGCAGTGGGTGGTGCTCCTCTTCGTGGTGACCTGGGCCAACGACACGCTCGCCTACTTCACCGGGCGCTTCCTCGGGAAGCGCCCCTTCGCCCCGCGCATCTCCCCCAAGAAGACCTGGGAGGGGTTCTGGGGCGGCGCCGCCGGCAGCGTCCTCGGTGCACTTGCGGTGAAGGCCCTCTTCCTCCCCCGGCTGGGCGTCCCGGCCGCCATCGTCGTGGGCGTGGGGGCCGCGGTGCTCGGCCCGCTCGGCGACCTGGGCGAGTCGATGCTGAAGCGCGCCGCCGGCGTGAAGGACTCGGGGCGGATCATCCCCGGGCACGGCGGCCTGCTCGACCGCATCGACGCGGTCCTCTTCGTGGCCCCCTGGGTGGTGGCCTGCGCGCTCTGGTTCCAGCGATGAAGCGCCTCTCCATCCTCGGCTCAACCGGCTCCATCGGGGTCCAGGCCCTCGACGTGGTCGCGCGCTCCCCGGCCCGCTTCGCCGTGGTCGGGCTCGCCGCCGGGCGCAACGTCGAGCGGCTCGCCGAGCAGGTCCGGGCCTTCCGGCCGCTCCTCGTCTCGGTGGCCGACGCGGCCGCCGCGGCCGGGCTGCGCGAG
>JBAVCR010000258.1:0-3547 GCA_049586815.1 Anaeromyxobacteraceae bacterium | reverse complement strand
CGGACGACGTCTTCGCCGCCCTGCGGGCCGAGCGGCTTCTCGGGGACGGCGACATGCCGCGCCTGGCGACGGGGGGCTTCGGCGAGGCGCGGACGGAGTCCCGCCGGCGCGGGCAGCTCGACCTCGGGTTCTAGCGCCCGGCCCTACGGCTTCGCCGTCCAGCCCGGCGGGACCTCGATGGCGAGCACCTCGGCCCGCGCCACCTCGCGTCCGCCCGAGCGGACCGTGCAGTCCACCCAGCGCTTTCGCCCCTCGGTGCGCCGGACGCGCGCGCGAAGCTCCATGGGGCGGTCGATGGGAGTGGGGGCCAGGTAGTCGACCTTGAGCGACGCCGTGACGCACCAGCGGTGCGGCTCGGCGCCCATCTCCTGGCCGGCGGCCCGGTAGGCGTCGGCGATGGCGGTGCAGACCGTGTGGCAGTCGACGACGGCGGCGATGATCCCGCCGTAGACCACGTCCCGGGGGCCCGCCATGTGGTCCGGCCAGGGCTGGAACGTGCACACCGTCTCGTCCCCCTCGACGTGGCTCTTGATCCGTAGTCCGCGCGGGTTGAGCGTCCCGCAGCCGAAGCAGTGGTTGTGCGGGATCCGGTCCTGGATGGCGGGGGCCACGCCCCCGTTCTACTTGCCGCCGGGCGCCGGCGGCAACTCCAGCCGGAACGTCGTCCCCCGGGCGGGGGTGCTCTGTACCGTGAGCGACCCGTCGTGGGCGGTCACGATGGCATGGGCGATGGAGAGGCCGAGCCCCATGCCCTTCCCGGCCCCGGCGCGGTGGGTGGTGAAGAAGGGCTCGAAGACGCGGTCGAGGTGCTCCGGGACGATGCCCACGCCGTCGTCCTTCACCTCGAGGCGGGCCCGCCCCGCGGAGGTGAGCGAGGTGCGGATGACGATGAGGCCGCGCCGGCCCGGCGGGATGGCGTGGGCCGCGTTCGTGACCAGGTTCACGAGGACCTGCCCGAGCTGGCCCGCCGAGGCCATCACGTCCGGGGCCCCGCCGTCCTCGACCTGGAGGCGGGCGACCTTGCCGACCGTGGCCGGGAGCCAGCGCATCGCGTCGGCCACGACGTCCATGAGGCGCACGCGGGACCGCTCCGGGTCGGATCGCCCGAAGGCGGAGAGGTTCTTCACCACGCGTGCGATGCGCTCTCCGCCCTCCTGGGCCTCGAGCAGCGCCTCGGCGGCGGCGTCGAGCCCCCGGGCCTCGGCCTCCCGATCGACGGGATCGGGGCCACGCAGGCGACGCGCGATCTCCCGGACGATCTCGAGCGCCACGCCCTGGTCGGCGAGCTCGGCCGCGAGCGGGTTGTTGATCTCGTGGGCGACCCCCGCCACCAGCGTGCCCAGGGCGGCGAGCCGGGACGTCACCGCCAGCCGGGACTGCAGCTCGAGCCGCTCGGTCACGTCCACGCTCATCGCGAGCCCCATGGCCACGCCGCCCGACGCATCGGGGACGGGATGGGTCGAGACCTCGACGGTCCGCCCGTGCTGACGCAGCGTCACGTGGCCGGTCCTCCCGGCCAGGGCCTCGGCGTAGGCGCTCTCGAGCGCCGCTCCCTGCTCGGGAGGCGCGAACTCGGACGGGCGCCTGCCCGCGATGGTGGCAGGGTCCGCGACCACCGGCTGCCGTCCGCCCACGATCACCACGCGCATCTCCCGATCGAAGAGCACCACCACGCCGTGCGGGTAGTGATCGACCACCGTGCGATAGAGCCGCTCGCTGTGGCGGAGGGACTCCTCCGCCTGCTTGCGATCGGTGGCGTCGGCGACCGTGCCCATCATGCGGACGGGGTTGCCGTCCCCGTCCCGGATCACCCTGCCGCGGGCCACGAGCCAGCGACGCGGCTGGCCGACCGGGTCGATGCGCAGCTCGTAGGAGAACCGACCGGTGCGGAAGGCCTCGGCGAAGGCCCGCTCGAAGATGTGGCGATCCTCGGGAACCACGTGGCGGAGCGCCTCCTCCGGGCCCCACGTGGCCTGCAGCGCGTCGTAGCCGAAGAGCCGGTCGTGCTGCAGCGTCCGCCAGGCCTGCCGCGTCACCAGGTCGAGGTCCCAGAGCCCCACGCCCCCGAAGCCCGCCGCGAGATCGAGACGCTCCCGGTTGAGGCGGAGCTCCTCCTCGGCGCGTTTCCGCGCGGCGATGTCCCAGGCCAGGTCGGCGAGCGCCCCGACGTCCTCCACGTCCCGGTCGTCGTAGTCGGTGGGCTTGTTCCCCACGCCCAGGACGGCGCAGACCCTGCCGCCCCGCTTGACCGGGACGGTGAGCTCCCGCACCACCTGGGCGTGCCCCTCCGGCATGCCCTTGCGTGCGGGAAGGGAGGCGTAGTCGTTGTGCACGATCGGCACGCCCCGGCGCACGCAGTCGGCCCACACGCCCGCCTGCGCGATGGGGTAGTGCTGCCCGCCTCCCTCGGCGGTGCACATCCGCGCCACCGTGTTGGTGGACCAGGCCTGCAGCCAGAGCCTCTCCTGGTCGTCGTCGACGAAGTGGAAGAAGCCGATCCGGCTCCCGGTCAGCGCCTCCGCCTGGTCGAGCGTGGCGACGAGGAGCTCCTTCGTGGTCGCCTCCGGCGCGCGCTCGAGGACGAAGAGGCGCGCGGCATCCACCCTCCGGCGTCGCCGGAAGTCCTCGTCCATCCGTTCGTGTCCGTCCGGGCGTCGATCCACGGGGGCGCCGATTCCCTCGGCGCCATCGTACTCCATGCACTCCGGGTGGACCGGACGGGATGCCGTCCCGCTTGGAGTGCGCACATGGCCCGGCCCGTCCCGGCCGGGACGGTTTCCTGTGAGGACGCACAACGCCGCCCCTGGCGCCCCCTGCGGGGCCGTGGCTCGTTCCTGCGCGAGCGAGCGCTTCCGCTCGCCCTACACGCCCGCGAACTGCACGCCCTCGAAGACGAGCGTCGGCGTGCGCAGCTTGCTGTAGGGGTACGGATCGTTCCCGACGGCGACGAGCCGCTTCCACACGTCGAGCAGGTTGCCCGAGATGTTCATCTCACCGACCGGCTCGGCGATCTTCCCGCCGCGGACCCGGTAGCCCTGCACGCCGAGCGAGAAGTCGCCCGTGGTGCCGTTCGAGTTGCCGCCCAGGAAGCCGGTGACGAGCACCGCCTCCCTCGCGTCGGCGGCGAGACCGGCCTGGTCCTTCGTGCCGAGCGTCCACGAAAGGTTGGAGGCGCCCTGCGTGGTCGGGTCCATCCTCAGCTTCCGGCCGTAGTAGGTGCCCACGTAGTAGCTGCGCAGCACCCCCTTCTCGAAGACCGGGAAGCGCCGCGCCGCGAGCCCTTCCCCGTCGAAGAGGCGGCTGTCGAGCCCGCGCGGGACGAGCGGGTCGTCGGAGAAGTCGAGGAGCGCGCTCCCCACCGGCTGGCCGAGCTTCCCCTCCAGGCACGACTGCTTCTGCTGCAGCGCCATGCCGGAGAGCGGGCCGAGCAGCGTGGAGACGAGGCGGCTGGCGGCCCGGGCGTCCACGATCATCGTCATGGCGGCCGACTCGCCCTTCTTCGACCCGATGCGGGCCACCGCCCGCTCCGCCGCGCCCCGGCCCACCG
>JBAVCR010000257.1:0-3870 GCA_049586815.1 Anaeromyxobacteraceae bacterium | reverse complement strand
CCCTAGCGCCGTCCCACAGGAGAGAGAAGAAGATGCCGAAGCTCAAGACCAAGAGCGCTGCCAAGAAGCGCTTCCAGGTGAAGAAGAGCGGCGCGGTGAAGTTCCGCCGGGCCGGCGCTCGCCACCTGGCCACGTTCGGGAAGACGCCCAAGCAGAAGCGCGGGCTCCGCGGCACTGCCCACCTGTCGGACAGCGACGCGAAGAAGATCAAGGAGAACTTCCCGTACGCCCGCTAGGGCAGACGGGAAGTGAACGCCCAAGCGGGGCCCCCGAAGCGCTCGGGAGGGAAGTCCTCCCGGCCCCCCGCCGGCACAGCAGGAGAGAAGCATGCGCGTCAAGAAGGGTGTGAAGGCTCGTCGTCGTCGCAACAAGGTCCTGAAGCTCGCGAAGGGCTTCCGTGGCCGCCGCAAGAACGCGTACCGCCGCGCCAACCAGGCGGTCGAGCGCGCGCTCGACTACAGCACGCGGGACCGGCGGCGCCGTCGCCGCGAGTTCCGCTCGCTCTGGATCGTGCGCATCAACGCCGCCGCCCGCATGAACGGCACGACCTACTCGCGCCTGCTCGGCGCGATGCACAAGGCCGGCATCACGCTCGATCGCAAGGCGCTCGCCGAGATCGCGCTCTCGCTCCCGACCGACTTCGCGGCCGTGGTCCGGGCAGCCCAGGCCTAGAGCCGAGGCCGCCTTGGACCTGGTCCGAGATCTCGAGGCCCTGGCGGAAGGGGCCCGGCAGTCCATCGCCGCCGCATCCGAGGAACGCGCCCTGGAGGAGCTCCGGGTCCGCTTCCTCGGGAAGAAGGGCGAGATCTCGGCCGTCCTGCGCGGCATGGGTCAGCTCCCGCCCGAGGAGCGCCCCCGGGTCGGCGAGGTCGCGAACCGGGTGCGCGACGAGGTCGAGACGCTGCTCGGCCGGGCGCGCCAGCGCATCGAGGACGCCCGGCTCGAGCAGGAGCTGCAGGGCTCGCGCATCGACGTGACGCTCCCGGGCCGGCGGCTCCTGCCGCGCGGGCACCGGCACCCCATCACGCGCGCCACCGAGGAGATCGTCGGCATCTTCTCGCGCCTCGGCTACGAGGTCGCGAGCGGGCCTGAGATCGAGCTCGACTGGTACAACTTCGAGGCGCTCAACATCCCGGCGGACCATCCCGCCCGCGACATGCAGGACACCTTCTACGTCGACGACGTGGCCCTCGGCCGCGCCGGCGGGGAAGGCTCCGTCCTGCTGCGCACGCACACCTCGCCCATCCAGATCCGGGCCATGAAGCGGGCCGGCGCGCCGCCGGTCCGGGTGGTGGCGCCGGGCCGGGTCTACCGGTCCGACTACGACCAGACGCACACCCCCATGTTCCACCAGGTGGAGGGCATCTGCGTCGGGCCGGGGATCACCTTCGCGGACCTGAAGGGCACGCTGGGCGCCTTCGGCCGGGCCTACTTCGGCCCGAGGACCGACACGCGCGTCCGCCCGAGCTACTTCCCCTTCGTCGAGCCGGGCGCCGAGGTCGACGTCTCCTGCACCATCTGCGGGGGGGAGGGCGCCCGGGACGGGGACCGCTGCGGGACCTGCAAGGGCACCGGCTGGCTCGAGGTGCTCGGCGCCGGCATGGTCCACCCGCGCGTCCTCGAGAACGTCGGGTTCGATCCGAAGGCGGTCACCGGCTTCGCGTTCGGCATGGGCGTGGAGCGCATGGCGATGCTGAAGTACGGCATCGGCGACCTGCGCCTCTTCTACGAGAACGACCTCCGCTTCCTCGAGCAGTTCTGACCCGACATGCGCGTCTCCCTCTCCTGGCTCTCCGCCTACGTCCCGCTCCCGCCCGCCGAGGAGCTGGCGCGTCGCCTCACCGACGTCGGGCTCGAGGTGGAGGCGGTGGAGCGCGTCGGCGCGGGCCTCGACGGCGTGGTGGCCGCCCGCATCGTCTCCTCGGCACGTCACCCGGACGCCGAGAAGCTCTCCATCTGCCAGGTGGACGCCGGGGCGGGGACGGTCCAGGTCGTCTGCGGCGCCACCAACTGGAAGGTCGGAGACGTGGTGCCCCTCGCCACCCCCGGCACCCGGATGCCGGCCGGCCACCGCATCGACCACGCCAAGCTCCGCGGGGTCGACTCGCACGGGATGCTCTGCTCGGCGAAGGAGCTGGCCCTCGCCGGGGACGCCTCCGGCCTGCTCCTCCTGCCGGGCGACGCCGTCCCGGGGACGCCCCTCGCCAGGGTCCTCGGCATCGAGGACGTCGTCCTCGAGGTGAACGTCACCCCCAACCGGCCCGACGCGCTCTCCCACCTCGGCATCGCCCGCGAGGTCGCGGCGGCCACCGGCGCCGCGGTGGCGTACCCGGACCCCGGGCTGAAGCAGGCCGCGCCCCCGGCGTCGGCCTCGCTCGCGGTCACCATCGAGGCCCCCGACCGCTGCTTCCGCTACGCGGGCCGCGTCGTCGACGACGTCCGCATCGGGCCGTCCCCGGCCTGGCTCGCCCAGCGGCTCGAGGCCTGCGGCGTCCGCTCCATCTCCAACGTGGTGGACGCCACCAACTTCGTCCTCCTCGAGCGCGGGCAGCCCCTGCACGCCTTCGACCTCGACAAGGTCGCGGGTGGCGAGATCGTCGTCCGCATGGCCCGGGCCGGGGAGAAGATGGTCACCCTCGACGGCGTCGAGCGGACCCTCTCTCCCGACGACCTCGTCATCGCCGACCGCGACCGCGCCTCCGCGCTCGCCGGGGTGATGGGCGGCGGGGACTCCGAGATCTCCGCGGGGACCCGGCGCGTCCTGCTCGAGTCGGCCTGGTTCGAGCCCACCGGCGTCCGCCGCACGGCGCGCCGCCACGGCCTGCACACCGAGGCGTCGCACCGCTTCGAGCGCGGCGTCGACCCCGAGGGCGTGGTCGCGGCGCTCGACCGCTGCGCGGCGATGATCGCGGAGCTTTCCGGGGGAACCGTCCGGAAGGGCGCGGTCGACGCGCACCCGCGGCGCCGTCGCCCGGTGGACGTCGCGCTTCCCTGGACGCGGCCGGCCGAGGTGCTCGGCATGCCGGTCTCGCGCAAGGACGCCGAGGCGACGCTCCTCGCGCTCGGCTTCGAGCTGCGGGCCTCCGGCCCCCGCACCGGGACCTTCCGCGTGCCCAGCTGGCGCCTCGACGTGACCCGCGAGGAGGACCTCATCGAGGAGATCGTCCGGCTCCGCGGCTACGGGGCCATCCCGGAGACGCTCCCTCCGGTCGTCTCCGACACCCCGGCGATCCCGCACGCGGCGCAGGTGGCCGAGCGGATCCGCCAGGCGCTCGAGGGCGCGGGCTTCTCCGAGGCCGTGAACTTCAGCTTCGTCGCGCCGCAGGACCTCGCGCCGCTCGACCGCGGGACCGGCCCCACCGGCATCCCGCTGCGCAACCCCATCAGCGCCGACCTGGCGGTGATGCGCTCGAGCCTCGTGCCGTCGCTCCTGAAGGGGCTCGCCCACAACCGCCGGCAGCGGGTGGAGGACGTGCGGCTCTACGAGATCGCGAGCACCTACCACCAGCGGAGGGCCGGCGCGTCCACCGACGCCCCGGCCCACGAGGAGCTGCACGTGGCCGGCGTGGCCAGCGGCCGCCGCCACCCGGTGGGCTGGTCGGCGAGCGGCGACCCGATCGACTTCCACGACCTCAAGGGTTCGCTCGAGGCGCTCCTCGAGGCCATCGGCATCGACGCCGTGCGCTGGGCGCACGGTGGCCCGTCGTGGCTGCACCCGCGCTCGGCCGCCTCCATCGAGTGGACGGGCCCCGACGGCGGGGTGGTGGTGCTCGGATCGCTCGGCGAGCTGCATCCGCGCGTGGCGGCGGCGTTCGACCTGCCGCGCGGCGTCTTCGCCTTCGACCTCTCCTTCGGGGCCCTGGAAGGGGC
>JBAVCR010000256.1:0-2839 GCA_049586815.1 Anaeromyxobacteraceae bacterium | reverse complement strand
CCACGCAACCCTCACCTTCGCGGGGAAGGCGGCCCACTCGGCCCGTCCCTGGCAGGGCGACAACGCCGTGCACCGGGCCGGCGCGCTGCTCGTGGAGCTCGCGGGGCGGGCGCCGCGCGAGGTGCTGTCGGGCGGGCTCCCCTTCCGCGAGGTGATGACCGTCACCCGCATCGAGGGAGGCCGGGCCCGCAACGTCGTCCCCGACCGCTGCACGCTGAACCTGAACTTCCGCTTCGCACCCGACCGCCGGGTCGAGGACGCCGTCCGCGAGGTGGAGGCGCTCGCGGCCCGCTCCGGGGCCCGTGCCGAGGTGACCGACCGGGCGCCGGCCTGTCCAGCCTTCGTCGACGACTCGCTCGTGGCGAGGCTGCGGGACCGGGGCGGCCTCTCCGTGGAGCCCAAGCAGGCCTGGACCGACGTGGCGCGCCTCGCCGCCGCCGGGATTCCCGCCGTGAACTTCGGGCCGGGCGCCACCGCGCAGGCCCACCAGCGCGGCGAATGGGTCGAGGTGGCGGCCATCGAGCGCGCCTACCGGTCCCTGGAACGCTTCCTGACCCCCTAGAGCGCATCTCACGACCCCGTAGCCTGCTGCGGCGAAGCATTCCTGTCTGCGGAAGGCGGCCTCGTCGGTCTGCTCCTCGAAATACCTCGAGGTATTCCTCCGGTGCTCCCTCCCCGGGCGCCTTCCTCGGCGACGGACTGCTGCGCCTCGCGACGGCCAGGGGTCGTGAGATGCGCTCTTGTGGCCTGCCGGGCGATCGGCTTGACGCCGCGCCGCGCCGCATTACATCGACGCATATCGATATGTCGATGGATCGCTCCAGCCAGACCCTGGTGAAGGTCGCGAAGGCGCTCGGCGACCCGACGCGCCTCGAGCTGCTGCGCCGCATCTCCTCGGCCGGCGAGATGTGCTGCAAGGACCTGGTGGCGCTCTTCCCGGTCTCGCAGGCGACCGTGTCCCACCACCTCAAGATCCTGGTCGACTCCGGGCTCCTCGCGGTGCGCCGCGACGGCCAGTTCGGCTGGTACAGCCTGCGTCCGGCCACGGTCGAGGCCCACGCGACGCTCCTCGGGAAGACCCTCCAGGCCGGGCGGGGCAAGGCGCGCGGCAGGACGCGCGGCGCGGGCGGGAAGCGGGGGTCGCCCCGGTGAGCGCCCCCTCCGTGTTCGTCTCCCACGGTTCTCCCATGGTGGCCGTGGAGAGGGACGCCTACACCGAGGCCCTCGAGGCCCTCGGCCGGGACGTTCGGCCGCGCGCCCTGGTCGTGGTGTCCGCCCATTGGCAGACGCGCGGGGGCGTGGCGGTGACGGCGGCCCCGAGGAACCACGTCATCCACGACTTCGGCGGCTTCCCCGAAGCCCTCTACCGCCTCGACTACCCCGCCCCGGGGGACCCGTCGCTCGCCGCCGACGTGGCGGGGCGCCTCGGCGCGGCAGGCTTCGCGAGCCGCCTCGACCCCGACCGCGGCATCGACCACGGCACGTGGATCCCGCTCCGCACCGCCTGGCCGGATGGCGCGATCCCGGTGGTCCAGGTGTCTCTACCGGAGATGCCTCCCCAGGACCTCCTCCGGCTCGGAAGGGCCCTCGCGCCGCTCCGCGGCGAGGGTGTGCTCGTGCTCGGCTCCGGGGGGATCGTCCACAATCTCGGCCAGCTCGACTGGGCGAACAAGCACGCCGCCCCGCACCCCTGGGCGGTCGCCTTCGACGCCTGGATGGCGGAGCGCATCGCCCGGGGCGACGTTGCGGGCCTCGCCGCCTACCGCGAGGCGGCGCCGGAGGCGCGGCGGGCCGCCCCCACCACCGAGCACCTCGACCCGCTCTTCGTCGCCCTCGGGGCGGCGGGGAGCGATCCCGCCGAGACCCTCTTCGAAGGCTTCCACCACGGGAGCCTCGGAATGCGGAGCATCCAGTTCCGCGAAACGTGAACGCAGCAGCGAACAGACAGGAGAAGCAAGCAATGAACCGTATCGTCCGCAGCGCAGTGGTGGCCCTCGCCCTCGTCCCCGCGATGGCCCTCGCCCAGGCGAGCACCTGGACCATCGACGGCTCGCACACCCGCACCGGCTTCAGCGTGAAGCACCTCGTCATCTCCGACGTGAAGGGCGAGTTCGCGAAGACCGAGGGCAAGGCCCAGATCGACGACGCCGACCTCTCGAAGTCCTCCGTCGAGGTCACCATCGACGCCGCCTCCGTCGACACCCGCGACCAGAAGCGCGACGCGCACCTCAAGTCGGCCGACTTCTTCGACGTCGCCAAGTACCCCACCATCACCTTCAAGTCGACGAAGGTGGTCCCGGGCAAGGACGGCGCCCTCAGCATCACCGGCGACCTCACCATGCACGGCGTGACGAAGCCGGTCACCCTCGACGGCGAGATCTCGAAGGCCATCGTCGATCCGTGGGGCCTCACCCGCCGCGGCGTCACCCTGACCGGCAAGATCGACCGCAAGGCCTGGGGCATCTCCTGGGGCAAGGTGACCGACGTCGGCGCCGTGGTCGGCGACGAGGTCAAGCTCGACGTCCAGGCCGAGATCGTGAAGGACCAGCCGAAGAAGTAGCAACGGCGGACGACCGGACCGCCCGGCGCCCCGCGGGCGCGGAGCGGTCCTGCCATTTCGCGCGCGGCGGCGGGCACGGAGGTTGCTCCGGCTCGCCGCCGCATGTCTTTCCGGTCCTCGTGCTCCGACGCGCCGCGGGAGCGGATGCTCTCCGCGGGACCCGCCGCCCTCGCCGACGCCGAGCTGGTGGCCCTCGTGCTCGGGGGCGGGGCGGGAAGGGCGCCGCTCCGGGAGGCGGCGCAGGCGCTCCTCGACCGGTCGCCGGTGCCGGAGCTGGCC
>JBAVCR010000255.1:0-3042 GCA_049586815.1 Anaeromyxobacteraceae bacterium | reverse complement strand
GGCCGGCGAGGTGGGCCGGGTGCTCGCCGCGCTTCCCCCGGGCGGGAGGGACGAGGCGGCGCTGGAGCGGGAGGGATCGCTCGCCGCGCGGCGCTGGTTCCGCCGGGAGGGCGGGCGGCGCCCGGCGGTGCAGGTGGTGGTGCTGACGGTCTGAACGCGGCGCGACGCGCCGGGAGGGAAACGGGATGCCGAGCTTCGACGCGGTGAGCGACCTCGACATGATGGAGGTCGACAACGCCTTCCAGCAGTCGCGGAAGGAGATCGCGCAGCGCTTCGACTTCAAGGGGACGTCGACCGACCTGGAGCGGCAGCAGGACGGCTCGATCCTGGTGAAGGGCAACAGCGACGGCCGGGTCGACGCGGCCTACACCGTCCTCATGGAGAAGTTCGCGAAGCGCGGCGTGCCGCTCGAGGGGCTCGATCCGCAGAAGATCGAGCCGGCCGCCGGCGGCCACGTGAAGCGGCTCGTGAAGCTCCGCCGGGGCCTGAAGCAGGAGGACGCGAAGAAGATCGTGGCGCTCGTGAAGGCCTCGGGCCTGAAGGTCCAGGCCGCCATCCAGGGCGAGGCGGTGCGGGTCACCGGCAAGAAGCGCGACGACCTGCAGTCGGCCATGGCGGCCATCCGCGGCGCCAACCTCGGAATCCCCATCCAGTTCCAGAACTTCCGGGAGTAGGCGCAGGAGCCGGGTCCGTTGCGCGCCCCACCCCCCGCGGGTTAGATCGCGCCCGCCCCATGTCCACGCCCGTCTACATGCACACCCTCGGCTGCCCGAAGAACCGGGTGGACAGCGAGATCATGCTCGGCACGCTCACCGAGGCCGGCTACCGCCTCGTGCAGGACCCGTCCCGCGCCGACGTCATCGTGGTGAACACGTGCGGCTTCATCGAGAGCGCCAAGGAGGAGTCGGTCCAGGCCATCCTCGAGCTCTCCCGGATGAAGGAGGAGGGGCGCTGCAAGAAGCTCGTCGTGGCCGGCTGCCTCACCCAGCGCTACCCCGACGAGATGGCGCGGGAGATGCCCGAGGTCGACCACTTCGTGGGCACCGGCGCCTACGCCGACATCGCCGCCATCGTCTCCGACGCCCAGGCCCGCCGGGTCGTCGTCCCGGACCCCGACTTCGTCCACTCGGCCTCGACGCCGCGGGTGAACTCGCTCGCCACCCACACCGCCTACCTCAAGATCGCCGAGGGCTGCGACAACGCCTGCGCCTTCTGCATCATCCCCGCGCTGCGCGGCCCGCAGCGCTCCCGCCCCGTGGCCGACGTGGTGGCGGAGGCCGAGGCGCTCGCCGCGCAGGGCGTGGTCGAGCTGTCGCTCGTGGCCCAGGACCTGACCGCCTACGGCCAGGACCTCCCCGGACCGGGCAAGGTCCGCCTGCACCACCTGCTGCCGGAGCTGTGCCGCGTGGAGGGCATCCGCTGGATCCGGCTCCACTACGCCTACCCGCGCGACTTCCCCGACGCCCTCGTCGACGTGATCGCCCGCGAGCCCAGGATCGCGAAGTACGTCGACATGCCGCTGCAGCACTCCTCCGACCGGCTGCTCCGCTCCATGAAGCGGGGGCGCGACGTGAAGTTCCTGCGCACGCTCCTCCGCAAGCTCCGCGACCGGGTGCCGGGCATCGCCCTGCGCACCGCGCTCATCGTGGGGCTCCCGGGCGAGACCGAGGAGGACTTCCAGGACCTCCTCGCCTTCGTGGCCGAGCAGCGCTTCGAGCGGCTCGGCGTCTTCACCTACTCGCGCGAGGAGGGCACCGCGGCGGCGGAGATGGACGGCCAGGTCCCCGAGCGCGTGAAGAAGGCGCGCCAGCGGAAGGTGATGGCGCTCCAGCAGCGCATCTCCCGGGAGGAGCAGCGGGCGCTCGTGGGGAAGCGGCTCGAGGTGCTGGTGGAGGGCAAGGCCGAGGGCACCGACCACCTGCTCGTGGGCCGGCACGCGCGCCAGGCGCCGGAGATCGACGGCGTCACCTACATCAACGAGTTCGCCGTGCCGGGCGAGAAGGTGGCCTACCCGGGCGAGATCGTCACCGTCGAGGTCACCGAGGCCGGCGACTACGACCTCGTCGGCCGGGTGGTGGCCCGCGAGCCGCGTCGGGCCGGGCGGAGGCTCCCCGCCGCGCCTCCTCCCCGCACCGGGAAGCGCCCCACGCTCCACGTGCTCCGGTGAACCTCGCGCACGTCGTCCGGCCCCCGGCCGCACCGTCGGAGCGGCCGCCGCTCGCCATCCTCGTCCACGGCCTCGGCGCCGACGAGCACGACCTCTTCGGCCTCGCGCCCTTCCTCGACCCGCGCCTCACCGTGGTCTCGGTCCGCGCTCCGCGCGAGGCCGTTCCCATGGGCTACTCCTGGTTCGAGATCGACTGGAGCGAGTCGCCGCCCCGGGTCGACGTGGGCCACGTCGCCGAGAGCCGCGACCTCCTCGTCCGCTTCGCCATCGAGGTCTCCGCGGCGCTCGGGACCGACCCGGCGCGCACCTGGCTCGTGGGCTTCAGCCAGGGCGCCTCGATGGCCGCCGCCTGCGCGGTCTTCCGCCCCGACCTCTTCCGCGGGATCGTGGCCCATTCCGGGCGCGTCCCGCGGCGGCTCCTGCCCGCGCCGCCCGTCCCGGCGCTCGAGGGCTTCCCCGTCCTCTGGCAGCACGGCACCGCCGACCCGGTGGTCCCGGTGGCCTTCGGCCGCGAGGCCAGGGACGCCCTCGGCGAGCTGGGGATGGCGGTCGACTACGCGGAGTACCCGATCGGACACGAGATTTCGGAGCAGGGACTCCTGGACATGACGGGGTGGCTTTCCACCCGGATCGACGAGTCCGGCGCGGCCTGACGGCAGGCCACCGACCCCGCAGGGGTGTCCACCGGGGGCCACGCCCGTTCTCCCCTTCTTCCTGCCGCTCGCCCGTGGCAGCATCTCCCGACTGTGAAATTTCACGAGGACCCGGCAGCGGCATGGGCCGCGGTTCCCCGGCGCGCGCTTCGCGTCGCGCTGGCCGTCCTCGCCTGTCTCCCCGGCGCGGCGCGGGTCCGGGCCGCGGAGCTCGTGAGGGTG
>JBAVCR010000254.1:0-2818 GCA_049586815.1 Anaeromyxobacteraceae bacterium | reverse complement strand
TGGCGCTCGCTCCCGCGATGCACGACGGCGGCGCGCCGCTGCCGGGCATGGCCCGCGAGCTCGACGCCGAGCACTGGGACGACGTGGCCCGCGAGTTCTTCCGCACGCAGGAGTGAAGGAGGCTGCCGTGACCGCTCTCATCGACACGCTGACGACCATCGGCATCTTCGTGGCAGGGCTCGCGGTGCGGCTGGGCATCGTGGCCGTGATCGGGCTCCTCCTCCTCACCCCGGTGCTCCTGGCGCTCGGAGCCGGCAGGATGGCCCGCGCGGCCCGGATGTGGCTGCAGGGGTACCGCCCCGCCGGGCGGCTCCGCTTCCGCGACGGCCTCTCCTACGCCCCGGGTCACACCTGGATGAAGGCCGAGGGGAACAACCTCAAGGTCGGCATCGACGACCTGGCGCAGAACCTCCTTCCCTGGGCCGTGGCGGTCGAGCTGCCGAAGAAGGGGCAGGAGGTCCGCGAGGGCGAGCCGGTGGCGACGCTCTCCTGCGGCGACCGTCAGGTGCGCATCGCCGCGCCGGCCTCCGGCCGCATCGTGGCGCTGAACGTCGACGTCCTCAGGGAGCCGACGCTCGCGAAGAGCGAGAGCTACGGAGCCGGCTGGCTCTTCGCCATCGAGCCCGCGAACCAGGAGTGGAAGCGCGCCCCCATCGGAGAGAAGGCCCGCAGCTGGCTGCGCGCCGAGGGCGAGAGGCTGGAACGCTTCTACGAGCACGAGCTCGGGATGGCGGCGGCCGACGGGGGCGAGCTCGTCGGCTCCCCGGACACGCTGCTCGACGACCGGCAGTGGCGGGCGCTGACGCAGAGCTTCCTGCGCACCTAGCAGACGCTGGCGAAGGACGATCGGGGAGGTCGCGGCTTGGCGGCGGCGACCTCCCCGGTGTGTCTCCGCCCCACGCAGAAAGGCCAGCCCACGGGGCTGGCCTCGGACTCCGCAGGGCCGCTGGCCCGGGAGGTCTTCCGTCCTCGTCTACGCCTTCGTGACCTCGGCGGCCGGCTTCCGGGAAGAGGTCTCGGAGAGGACGCCCACCGCGGCGCCGGCCACCGCGCCGCCGACCGCGAAGAGGCCGCCGACGCCGGTGACGCCCATCACCATCCCGAAGACGATGAGCGCGCGGACGAGGAAGGTCGGCTGGACCGGCGTGCCGAAGATGCCGCCCGCCAGGAGGACGCCCGCGTAGCCGCCGTACAGCAGGGCCGGGAGCAGGGCGATGGCGAGGAAGAGGGCCAGTCCGACTGCGGCGCCGACGATGCTGGGGGTCTTGCGGTTCATGGGGTTCTCCTCGCGTCGTTGAAGTTGAAAGACGTGAGGAGGAAGTGCACGCGCCTTGCCAGGATTGCGCTTCTGGAATTCCAGGGGGTTGGAGGGACGCGTGTCGGGAATCCCCGACCAGGTGCCGAAGACTCCCGACCCGACCACCCCTCACGGGCCGCTGGCGGACGGCCTCGCCTCCCGCATGAGCCCCTCCTGCGCGACGCTCGCCACGAGACGCCCGCGGCGGTCGAAGACGAGGCCCCGCGCGAAGCCACGCGCTCCCTGGGCGGACGGCGAGTCCATCGCGTAGAGGAGCCAGTCGTCGACGCGCGCGTCCCGGTGGAACCAGAGGGCGTGGTCGAGCGAGGCCACGACCATCGACCGCTGGAACCAGCTCCTCCCGTGCGGACGGAGCGCCGTGCCGACGAGCGTGTAGTCGGAAGCGTAGGCGAGGATGCACCGGTGGAGGCGCGGATCGTCGGGCACCCGATCGACGGCGCGGAACCAGGCCGCCTGCCGGGGCTCCGCGGGGGATGGGAGGAGCGGATTGCGCGGCGCGACCGGACGGAACTCGATCGCGCTCGTCGCGCGCAGCGCCTCCTCGATCGGGGGCGGCACCGGGCCCGCCTCGGCGAGCCAGCGCGAGACGAGCTCGGACCGGGGCGTGAGCGCCTCGGGGTCCGGGACGTCGGGCATCGGAGCCGCGTGCTCGAGACCCTCCTCGGGCGCCTGGAAGGAGGCGATCATCGAGAGGATGGGTCGCCCGTGCTGGATCGCCTGCACGCGCCGGGCGGAGAAGCTCTTCCCGTCGCGGATGCGTTCCACCTGGTAGACGATCGGTGCGTCGGAGTCGCCCGGCAGGAGGAAGTAGGCGTGGAGGGAGTGGGCGGCCCGGCCCTCGACGGTCCGCTCGGCCGCGACCATCGCCTGCCCGATCACCTGCCCGCCGAACACCCGGGGTCCCCAGGTGTCCCTCGACTGGCCGCGGAAGAGGTTCACCTCGAGCTGCTCGAGGTCGAGCTGCCGGATGAGTGCGTCGAGAATCTCGTTCAAGGGCCATCTCCTCGGGAGGAGGATAATCCGGATCCGGGGCCACGCCGCCCGCGCGCACCCGAGACGTCTAGTTCAATCGGTTCATGCGGGTCGGGGGAACCCCGAGGACCGCTTTCCGAACCGGTGGCAGGCAAGTGATCGTGGAGGCGCAGAGGCGCCGCTCCTGCCCCCGCGGAGCGTGGCGCCCGTGAGCACCTCTCCGTGCGCCAGCCTCTGCCTTTCGTTCCCTTCTGGTAGGCTGCCGCGCATGAGGACGACGACCGCGATCCTGTCGATGCTCGCGCTGGCCCTCCCCGGCGTGGCGGCGCCCCATCCGTGCGAGCAGGAAGTGGCGCAGATGAAGAAGGACCTGGACGCGATCGGCGCGGCCGTCGCCCGGGTCGAGGCCCTGCAGCCGAGCGACATGCGGACCCAGATGCTCGCCGGCGTGAAGGGGAAGTTCGACGCCGAGCTGGCCCGGCTGAAGGAGGCCGAGGCCCGGTGCGAGCGGCTGGTGCGGCCGGAGCC
>JBAVCR010000253.1:0-1907 GCA_049586815.1 Anaeromyxobacteraceae bacterium | reverse complement strand
ATGCGGCGAGCGCGAGCGCCGGCCCGGAGGAGACCTGCGTCCCGGTCACGGCAGGGGACGCCGGTGCGCGGGGGGTGCAGGCGGAGGTGGCCAGCGCGGCGAGGACGGCGAGGGCGGCGGCGTTCGGGGCTCTCATGCGATCCACTCCTCCAGGTCCTGGCGGGCGCGCGCGACGTAGGCCTCCTTGCGCGCGGCCTTTCCGCGGTGGCGGCCGGCGAGCGGCGGAAAGAGCGCGTAGACGACGTTGGAGGGCTGGTACCCGAGCCCCTCCGGGTGGGCGACCCCGGTGACGTGCCGATGGAGCGCGCCCAGGGCCGTGGTGGGGGGCGGCGGACGGAACCCCCGCCCGGCCAGCCGGTCGAGCACCGCACGCGCGGTGACGAGGCCCGACGCGGCCGACTCCACGTAGCCCTCCACCCCGGTGATCTGCCCGGCGAGGAACAGGTCCGGCCGCACCCGCAGCGACTGGTCGGGGGCGAGCACGCGCGGCGCGTCGACGAAGGTGTTGCGGTGCACCTGGCCGAGCCGCTGGAACTCGGCCCCCGCGAGGCCGGGCAGGAAGGTCCGGAAGATCCGCTGCTGCTCCGGCCAGGTGAGCCGGGTCTGGAAGCCCACCAGGTTCCAGGCCGTCCCCGCCACGTCCTCGCGCCGGAGCTGCACCACCGCGTGCGGCCAGCGGCCGGTCCGGGGATCGGGAAGGCCGACGGGCTTCATGGGGCCGAAGCGGAGCACGTCGAGTCCCCGCTCCGCCATCACCTCGATGGGCAGGCACCCCTCGAAGTAGCGCGGCTCCTCGAAGCCGTGCGGCTCCACCTTCACGCCGGCGACGAGCGCCTCGACGAAGGCCCGGTAGCCCTCCTCGTCGAGCGGGAGGTTCAGGTAGTCGTCCCCCTCCCCCTTCCCCCAGCGCGACGCGGCGAAGGCGACGCTCCGGTCGACGCTCTCGTCGGTCACCACCGGCGCGATGGCGTCGTAGAAGGCGAGCCCGGGCCCGACGAGGGCCGCGAGCGCCGCGGCGAGCGGCTCGGAGGTGAGCGGACCGGTGGCGAGGATGGCCGGCCCGGGCCCGGCCGGGAGGTCCACGACCTCGCGCCGCTCCACCCGGACCCGCGGGTGCGCGAGCAGGCGCTCGGTGATCCGCGCGCTGAAGGCCTCCCGGTCGACGGCGAGCGCGCCGCCGGCCGGGACGCGGCACTCGTCGGCGCAGGCGAGCACGAGGCTGCCAGCGCGCCGCAGCTCCTCGTGCAGGAGCCCGACCGCGTTCTGCGGGTCGTCGGACCGCAGCGAGTTGGAGCAGACGAGCTCGGCGAACCCGTCGAGCCGCTGGACCGGGGAGCGGCGTCCCGGCTTCATCTCCAGGAGCAGGACGTCCGCGCCGGCGCGGGCGAGCGTCCAGGCGGCCTCGCTCCCGGCGAGCCCCGCTCCCACCACGGTGATCGGTCCCGGAACGGGGTCTCGAGCGCCCATCCCGGCGGTACTTATCACGCCCCTGGCCGCGCCGCCCCGCCACCCGCCCCCGAGGGTCGCTTGCGCCCGGAGGGGCCCGGGCGCACGCTATGGGGAGAGGAAGCCGGCCCGGCCGGCACGGAGGTCGAATGCGTCGCGAACAGCTCGAGAAGGCCCGCACCGCGCTCACCCACCGCCGCGAGGAGCTCGTCCGCCTGCTCCGGGACGGGAACGCCGGCATCGCCCAGATCCGCTCCGAGCGGGAGATCGAGTTCGGGGACGAGGCCCAGAGCGAGGAGGAGCAGGAGCGCATCGCGCTCGTCGGCGAGGCCGAGTCGGCGGAGCTCACGCGGGTCGACGCCGCGCTGGCGCGGGTGGCCGACGGCACGTACGGGATCTGCGCCGGCTGCGGGGAGCCGATCGACCCGCGCCGGCTCGAGGCCAGCCCCTACGCCCTTCAG
>JBAVCR010000252.1:0-1919 GCA_049586815.1 Anaeromyxobacteraceae bacterium | reverse complement strand
GGTCCCCGGGCAGGCCGGTTCGCACCCTGGGCAGGACCCGCAGCGTCACCGCGAACGAGCTCGTCGCGCCGTCCCCGCGCGCCGGTGCGGCGACGGCCGCGGCGAGGAGGACGAGGGTGAGGCCCATGGGGCGCATGCACCCACTTTCGATTGCACGCGCCGGACCGGCGAAGGTCTCAGGGGTTTCGCACGTTTGGGGGAACCAGGGTGGGGGTCCCGCTCCACCCGGAGTGTGCTTCCGGGTCGCGGAGCCCCGGCGGGCTACGGGGTAGACTGCCCTGCATGACCCTCCCGCTCACGGCACTCGCCCTGCTCCTCTGGAGCGCTCCCGCTCCCCCTCCGGCAGCCGCCGTCGCGACTCCGCCGTCCGGAGACCCCTGGGCGCCGCTGCGCTTCCTCTCGGGCGCCTGGAAGGCCGAGGGCGGGGGAGGGAAGCCGGGTGCGGTGGTCGGCGGCGGCTTCACCTTCGCCATCGAGCTCGACGGGCGGGTGGCCGTGCGGCGAGGGAGCTCCGAGCTCGCGCCGGCCCCGGGCGAGGCGGCGCGGAAGGTCCGCGAGGACCTGACCGTCATCTACCCGAAGGGGAAGGGGCTCACCGCCCTCTACTGGGACGACGAGGGGCACGTCATCCGCTACGCGGTCCGGACCGAGGCGGGAATCGTCATCTTCGAGAGCGAGCCGGGGCCCGGTCCCCGCTTCCGGCTCACCTACGCGCGGCGGGGCCCGGACCTGGTCGAGATCGCCTTCTCGATCGCGCCCCCGGGCAAGCCCTTCGAGACCCACGTCGCGGGGCTGGTGCGGCGCGAGCCCGGCGGCTGACCCGCCGCCTCACGCCGCCCGCACGAGCTCCCGCACCGACGCCACCAGTTGCCGGTAGGTGAAGGGCTTGTAGAGCACCGGGGCCGGGAAGAGGGAGTCCCCCACCGCGGCCGGGGCCTGGGCGGTGACGAAGAGCACCGGCACGGCGTGGAGCCCGTCCTGCCGCCGGATCGCCTCCGCGGCAGCCGACCCCCGCACGTCGGGCAGCATGACGTCCATGACCACCGCGTCGGGATGGAGCTCCTGGGCGGCCTCCACCGCCTCCCGGCCGCTCCCGGCCGAGGCGACCTGGTAGCCGGCCTTGGCGAGTCCGCGGACCACGGCCTCCCGGAGGCCGGGGTCGTCCTCCACGAGCAGGACGAGCGGGTTCCTGCGGCGATCGACGGGCTGCATCGGGCCTCCTCTCCCGGGGGAAGAGCCCGGGACGGGGAGGGGAAGAGCAACCGGCGTGCCGCCTCCGGCGCCCCGGGAATCGGGCCCTTCTGCGCCGCCGGCCGGCCGTGGCGCTGCCATTCTGGCAAGGCACCCGGTCGCGCCGCGCCAATCTGGCAGCCGGCGCGGTACGCTCCCGCCATGGCCGACCCGAGCCCCCCGTCCGCCCCGCGCCCCGACGCCGACCCGGCCGAGCTCGCGAAGAACTCCACCCTGGACGAGCTCCAGCGGATGAAGGCCGCCGAGGAGCTGCACCGGCTCCGCTCGGAAAGGCTCACGCGCCGCTCGCGCTTCCTCGTGGCGGGGCAGGTGCTCGTGGCCTGGGTGGCGTTCGCCGGGCTCGTGGTGAACGCCTGGCAGTCCTGGAACAACAAGCAGCAGCAGGAGCACCGCGACCGCACCGAGATGGAGAAGTGGAACAAGGAGTTCGCCCGCGCGAGCCAGGCCGACAAGTACCGGGCCTTCTTCGAGACGAGCATGCTCGCCACCGACACCGCCAACGCCGACAAGCGGCTCGTGGGCTACGCGCTCCTCCAGGAGTTCGTCCGCGACCCGACCTACGACGAGAAGGCGATGATCATGCTGGAGGAGTCGCTCTCGCAGGAGCTCCGCGGCGGCCCCCGCGAGAAGCTCGACGACGCGCACCGGGCGGCGGTGCGGGCCATCTT
>JBAVCR010000251.1:0-8143 GCA_049586815.1 Anaeromyxobacteraceae bacterium | reverse complement strand
CTATAATGGACCGCTTTTCACGTCCCGGAAGTAGCGCAAATGCGCGTCAACATTGATGAAATCAAGGACTCCGGCCTCGAGCGGAGCTGGGAGATACCCCCGGCCCGGCTCGACGAGGCCCTGCGCGGCGATCGCGCCGGCTACCAGGCCGGGGCCCCCGCGCGCGTCACGGCCCGCCTCGAGCGGCTCGGGAAGCGGGTCCGGCTCGTCGCCCGGACGAGCGTCGAGCTCACCGCCCCCTGCGGCCGGTGCCTCGCGCCAGCGCGCACGAAGCTCCCGGTCGACTTCGAGCTTTCCCTCGTCCCGGCCGAGGAGGCCGACCAGATCGCCTCGCGCCGCCACGAGGACGGCGAGGAGCATGCCGAGGGCAGCTTCACGCCGGAGCAGGTGGACGAGGAGACCTACCACGGCAAGGTGATCGAGCTCGATCCCCTGGTCGAGGAGCAGATCGTGCTTTCCCTGCCGCCCTACCCGGTCTGCCGGGAAGGCTGCCAGGGGCTCTGCCCGGTGTGCGGGCAGAACCAGAACGAGAAGGCGTGCGGCTGCGACCGCCACGTTCCCGACCCGCGCTGGGCAGGGCTGGAGAAGTTCCGGCAGTCGTAGTACCGAAGACCTTTCACAAGGAGCGAACACCGTGGGAGTTCCCAAGAAGCGGACGAGCAGCATGCGGCGCAACCGGCGCCGCGCGGCCAACTTCAAGATCACGCCGGCCAACGTGACCCTCTGCCCGAAGTGCAAGGAGCCGGTGATGTCCCACCGGGTCTGCCCTTCGTGCGGCTTCTACAAGGATCAACAGGTCACCGGGGGCGCGTAGGGCCCGATGGCCCCGGGCATCGCGCCGGTCGCGTTGGATGCCATGGGGGGCGATCACGCCCCGGTCGCCGTCGTACAGGGCGCGATTGACGCAGCGCGCAAGGGGCAGGCGATCATCCTCGTCGGGCCGGAGGAGCGGGTGCGTGCCGAGCTCGATCGGCAACGCGCCAGCTGGAACCTCCCGGTCCAGGTGCGCCATGCCCCCGAGTCGGTGGGCATGGAGGAGCACCCGGGCCAGGCCATGCGCCGCAAGAAGCTGAACTCCATCCGCGTCGCGCTCGAGCTGGTGCGCGACGGGGAGGCCTCGGCCGCGGTGAGCGCCGGCAACAGCGGCGCCATGATGGTGGGCGCCATGATGGTGCTCGGCTGCGCGGGCGACGTGCAGCGTCCGGCCATCCTCTCGGTGCTCCCGGCCGTGAAGGGGCGGACGGTGATGCTCGACGCCGGGGCCAACGTCGACTGCAAGCCGCTCCACCTCGTGCAGTTCGCCCTCATGGGCGAGGTCTACTCGCGGCGGGTGCTCGGGGTGTCGAAGCCGCGGGTTGCGATCCTGGCGAACGGCGAGGAGGAGTCGAAGGGCACCGCGCTCACCCGTGCGGCCGCCACGGCGCTGTCCCGCTCCGGCCTGCGCTTCCAGGGGTACTGCGAGGGGCGCGACCTGCTCGCCGGCGAGGTCGACGTCGTGGTCACCGACGGCTTCACCGGGAACGTGGCGCTGAAGACGATGGAGGGCACGGCCCAGGCCCTCGCCGGGATGATGCAGGAGGCGCTGCGGCGCACCCTGCCGGCGCGCGTGGGCGGCGCGCTCGTGAAGGACGCCATCGACGGGATCCGGCGCCGGGTCGACTGGCGCGAGATCGGCGGGGCCCCGCTGCTCGGCGTGGACGGCGTGGCCGTCATCGCCCACGGGGCCTCCGACCGCAGGGCCGTGGCGAACGCCGTGGCCCGCGCGGCCGACGGCGCGAGGGCCAGCTGCACCGACGAGATCGGGGAGGCGGCCGCGCTCGCGGCGGCGCTCGTCGACCCGTCGCGACAGGTCGAGGATTCGGGCGGGGCAAACCGGCGCCGGAAGGCGCCCGAGGCGTGAGGAGGTAGGAGGCGGCCATGCGATCGCTCATCGTCGGGACGGGAAGCTACGCGCCGGAGAAGGTCCTCACCAACAAGGACATGGAGAAGCTCGTCGCCACGAACGACGAGTGGATCCGGGAGCGCACCGGCATCAGCGAGCGGCACATCGCGGCCGAGGGGGAGGCGACGAGCGACCTCGCCCTGAAGGCCTCGCAGAAGGCGCTCAAGATGGCGGGGATCCGCCCCGAGGACGTCGACCTCATCGTCGTCGGCACCATCACCCCGGACATGCCGTTCCCGTCCGCGGCCGCGGTGCTGCAGTCGCACCTCCACAACAAGAAGGCCTTCGCCTTCGACGTCTCGGCGGCCTGCGCCGGCTCGCTCTACGCCCTCTCCATCGCCGACCGCTACGTGGCCACCGGCCAGTGCCGGGCCGCCCTCGTGGTGGGCGCCGAGATCCTGACCCGCATCACCGACTGGAGCGACCGCAACACCTGCATCCTCTTCGGCGACGCCGCGGGGGCCATGGTGCTCGTGCCGACCCAGGACGCCAACCGGGGCATCCTCTCGACCCACCTGCACACCGACGGGTCGATGTGGCCGATGCTCAACATGCCCGGTGGCGGATCGCGGATGCCGATCAGCCAGAAGGTCCTCGACGAGAAGCTCGCCACCGTGAAGATGAAGGGCAGCGAGGTCTACAAGGTGGCGGTCCGCGCCCTCGAGGAGGTGTCCCGGGAGGCGCTCGCGGCGAACGGGCTCCAGCCCAAGGACGTCACCTGGGTCATCGCCCACCAGGCCAACAAGCGCATCCTCGACTCGACCCTGGACCGGCTGGGGATTCCCGCCGAGAAGTGCTGGATGAACCTGGAGAAGTATGGCAACACCTCGTCCGCGAGCGTGCCCACGACCCTCGACGAGGCCAACCGCGCGGGCTGGTTCAAGCCGGGCGACCTGATCCTCATGATGGCCATCGGCGGCGGCATGGCCTGGGGCAGCGCGCTCGTTCGCTGGTAGGAGGACGCCTTGTCGAAGCTGGCCTTCATCTTCCCCGGACAGGGCTCCCAGGCGGCGGGCATGGGCAGGGCCCTGCACGACGCCTTCCCCGAGGCGCGTGCGGTCTTCGCGGCGGTCGACGCCGCCCTCGGCGAGAAGCTCTCGACCCTCTGCTTCGAGGGGCCCGACGAGGCGCTCAGGCTCACCGCCAACACCCAGCCCGCCATCCTCACGGTGTCGGCGGCGGCCGCCGCGGTGCTGGCCGCGCGCGGCACCCGGCCGGACCTGGTCGCCGGCCACTCCCTGGGCGAGTACTCGGCGCTCGTCGCCGCAGGCGCCCTCTCCGCGGCCGACGCGGCCCGCTCGGTGCGCGCCCGCGGCACCTTCATGCAGGAGGCCGTCCCCGCCGGGCAAGGGGCCATGTCGGCCGTCCTGGGCCTCGAGCCGGAGCGGGTCCGCGCCATCTGCGAGTCCGTGCAGGCCGCCACCGGCAAGGTGGTGTCGCCGGCCAACTACAACGAGCCCAGCCAGACCGTCATCGCCGGCGAGGCCTCCGCCGTGGCCGAGGCGGGCCTTCGCCTCAAGGAGGCGGGCGCGAAGCGCGTCCTGCCGCTCCCCGTGTCCGCCCCCTTCCACTGCGCGCTCATGGCGCCTGTGAAGCCGCGGCTGGAGGCGGTGCTCCGCGCGGTCGCCTGGAACCAGCCCGCGGTGCCGGTGGTCACGAACGTCGAGGCCAAGGCCAACCGCGAGACGGCGCGCATCGTCCCGCTCCTCGTCGAGCAGGTCACCGCCCCGGTCCGCTGGATCGAGAGCGTGCAGGAGCTCGGGCGCCTCGGCGTCACCCGCGTGGTCGAGGTGGGCCCGGGGACGGTGCTGGGCGGCCTCGTCCGCCGCATCGAGAAGGGGATCGAGGTCCACGCCGTCTCCGACCCGGCCTCGCTCGACAAGACCCTCGCGGCGCTGGGAGCCTGACCGTGCACGATTTCCAGGGCAAGACCGCACTCGTCACCGGCGCCTCCCGCGGCATCGGCCGCGCCATCGCCGTGGCGCTGGCCCGGGGCGGCGCGCGCATCGCCCTCAACTACGCCGGCAACCAGGTCGCGGCCGAGGAGTCGGCCCGGCTCTGCCGCGAGGCCGGCTCCCCCGAGGTGCGCCTCTTCCCGTTCGACGTCGCCGACGCCGGGGCCGCCGCGAAGGCGGTCGACGAGGTGGTGTCGACCATGGGGGGCCTGCACGTCCTCGTGAACAACGCCGGGATCGCCCTCGACCAGCTCGTGATGCGGCAGAAGGACGAGGACTGGAAGCGGCAGCTCGACGTGAACCTGACCGGCGCGTTCCACCTCATCCGGGCGGCCACCCGCCCCATGATGAAGGCCCGGGGCGGGGTGATCGTGAACCTGACCTCGGTGGTGGGCGAGATGGGGAACGCCGGCCAGGCGGCCTACGCGGCCACCAAGGCCGGCCTCATCGGCCTCACGAAATCGGTGGCCCGGGAGCTCGCGTCCCGAAACGTACGGGTGAACGCGGTCTCTCCCGGATACATCGACACCGACATGACGGCTTCCCTCCCGGAGGCCGCCAAGCAGAAGATGGCGGAGATGATCCCCCTCGGGAGGCTCGGCAGGGCCGAGGACGTGGCCGCGGCGGTGGCGTGGCTCTGCAGCGATCAGGCTTCGTACGTGACCGGAGAGGTGCTCCGGGTGAACGGCGGAATGCACATGTAGTGCGGGCAAGAGACCCGCGAGAAGTTACAACCCACAGGAGGAAGCATCGATGACGACGGGCAACGTGGAGCAGAAGGTCAAGGGCATCATCGCCGAGCAGCTCGGTGTCGCCGAGGACGAGATCAAGACCACCTCCAGCTTCATCGAGGACCTGGGCGCCGACTCGCTCGACATCGTCGAGCTGGTCATGGCCATGGAGGAGGAGTTCGAGGTCGAGATCCCCGACGAGGAGGCCGAGAACATCAAGACCGTCCAGGACGCGATCAACTACATCAACACCCACAAGAAGTAGGGCGTCGCAGGGAGGCGTGGACCACCACCGGGGCCGGAGGGTCGCGGGAGGGGTCCGCGCCGGTGCGCGGGTCGAGAGGAGGTCGGTCGGATGTCCAGGCGTCGCGTGGTCGTGACCGGGATGGGTGTGGTGTGCCCGGTGGGCATCGGCGTGGAGGAGACCTGGCAGGCGCTCGTGGCGGGGAAGAGCGGGATCGCCCCGATCACCCACTACGACGCCTCCACGTATCCCACCAAGATCGCCGGTGAGGTGAAGGGGTTCGAGGCCGAGAAGTTCATGGACCGCAAGGAGGTCCGCCGGAACGACCGCTTCATCCAGTTCGCGCTGGCGGCCGCCGACATGGCCGTCCAGGACTCGGGCATCGACTTCGCGAAGGAGGAGCCGGAGCGCGTCGGCGTCATCGTCGGCTCCGGAATGGGAGGCCTCGAGACCATCGAGGACACCCACAAGACGCTCATGGAGCGCGGCGTCCGCAAGGTCAGCCCGTTCTTCATCCCGGCCATCATCATCAACCTGGCCCCGGGACAGATCGCGCTCCGCTACGGGCTGAAGGGCCCGAACTTCTCGCCGGTCTCGGCCTGCGCCACCGGGAACCACTCCATCGGCGACGCCATGATGTACATCGACCGCGGCATGGCCGACGTGATGATCGCCGGCGGGACCGAGGCCACCATCACGCCGCTCGGCCTGGCCGGGTTCTGCGCGGCCCGGGCCATGTCGGAGCGCAACGACGAGCCCGGGAAGGCCAGCCGCCCCTTCGACAAGGGGCGCGACGGCTTCGTCGCCGCCGAGGGCGCCGGCATCCTGGTGCTCGAGGAGTACGAGCACGCCCGCAAGCGTGGCGCGCGCATCTACGCCGAGCTGTGCGGCTACGGCGCCTCCTGCGACGCGAACCACGTCACGTCCCCGGCGCCGGAGGGGGAGGGCGGCCAGCGCGCCATGCGCATGGCGCTCGCCGACGCCGGGCTTCGACCGGAGCAGGTGGGCTACGTGAACACGCACGGCACGTCCACGCCGCAGGGCGACATCGCCGAGTGCCAGGCCATCCGCCGGGTCTTCGGCGACTGGGCCGACCAGGGGCTCGTGGTCTCGTCGACCAAGTCGATGACCGGGCACATGCTGGGAGCCGCCGGAGGGGCCGAGGCGGTCTTCTCCGTCCTGGCGCTGCACCGGGGCGTGGTGCCGCCGACCCTGAACGTCGAGGAGCAGGACCCCGAGTGCCGGCTCGACGTGGTGCCCAACGTGGCCCGCCCGGCGAAGCTCGAGGCGGTGCTCTCGAACAGCTTCGGCTTCGGCGGCACGAACGCCGTCATCGCGTTCCGGAAGGTCTAGGAGGCGCCCGTGGCAGATCGCGTCGTCCTCGGTTCCGATCACGCCGGCGTGGCGCTGCGCACCGAGGCGGCGCGGGTGGCCCGTGAGGCGGGGTTCGAGGTCGACGACCTCGGCCCGGCCGCCGGCGAGAGCGTCGACTACCCCGACTTCGCCGCGCGGGTGGCCGAGGCGGTCGCCTCCGGGCGCGCCCGGCTGGGCATCCTCGTCTGCGGCACCGGCATCGGCATGTCCATCGCCGCGAACAAGGTGAAGGGGATCCGCGCCGCCCACTGCACCACCGAGTACGAGGCCCGCATGGCCCGGGCCCACAACGACGCCAACGTGCTCTGCATGGGCGAGCGGGTCATCGGGCTCGGGCTCGGTGGCGCGGTGGTGAAGGCGTTCCTCGCCGAGCCCTTCGAGGGCGGCCGGCACCAGCGCCGCGTCGACAAGATCTCCGCCCTCGACCGCTGACCCGGGGCGCGGTATGACCGCGCCTTCCCAGAGGAGCGTGCCCATGATGCCCACCCAGCGCCTCTCCGAGGCCGATCCCGAGATCGCGCGGCTCGTCCGCGAGGAGACCCGGCGACAGGCCGAGGGGCTCGAGCTCATCGCCAGCGAGAACTTCGTCTCGCCGGCGGTCCTGGAGGCCGTCGGCTCGGCCCTCACCAACAAGTACGCCGAGGGCTACCCGGGGAAGCGCTACTACGGCGGCTGCGAGGTGGTGGACCAGGTCGAGCAGCTCGCCATCGACCGGGCCCGGAAGCTCTTCGGGGCCGACCACGCCAACGTGCAGCCCCACTCCGGGTCCCAGGCCAACATGGCGGCCTACTTCGCGCTGGCCCAGCCGGGCGACACGCTGCTCGCCATGAGCCTCAACTTCGGCGGTCACCTCACCCACGGATCCCCGGTCAACTTCTCCGGGCGGCTCTTCAAGATCGTCCCCTACGGCCTCCGCCAGTCCGACGAGACGGTGGACATGGACGAGGTCCGGCGGCTGGCCCGGGAGCACAAGCCCCGCATCCTCGTGGTGGGCGCGAGCGCCTACCCCCGCCTCCTGCACTTCGACCGGTTCGCCGAGATCGCGCGCGAGGTCGGCGCGGCCATGGTCGTGGACATGGCCCACATCGCCGGGCTCGTGGCCGCCGGGCTGCACCCGAACCCGGTCCCGCACGCCGACGTCGTCACCTCCACCACCCACAAGACGCTCCGCGGCCCCCGCAGCGGCCTGATCCTCTGCCGCGAGGCCCACGCGAAGGCCGTGAACAGCCAGATCTTCCCGGGCATCCAGGGCGGTCCGCTGGAGCACGTGGTGGCCGGGAAGGCGGTGGCCTTCCGCGAGGCGCTCGATCCGTCCTTCAAGGCCTACCAGCAGCAGGTGCTCGACAACGCGAAGGCCATGGCCGAGGGGCTCGTCGCGGCCGGGCTGCGCCTCGTGTCCGGGGGCACCGACAACCACCTCATGCTGGTGGACCTGCGGCCGAAGAAGCTCACCGGCAAGGTGGCCGAGGAGGCCCTCGGCAAGGCCGGCATCACCGTGAACAAGAACATGATCCCGTGGGACCCGGAGAAGCCCTTCGTCACCTCCGGCATCCGCGTCGGCACCCCCGCGCTCACCACCCGTGGCATGGGGGTCGCCGAGATGCGGAAGGTGGCGGGGCTCATCGGGCGCGTGCTCGACGCCCCCGTCGACGAGGCCTCGCTCGCCCGGGTCAAGGGCGAGGTCCACGAGCTCACCCGCCAGTTCCCCCTCTACCCCGACCGGATCTGACGTCCGGCCGGGGGGCATCCTGCGCATGCGCTGCCCCTTCTGTGGCCACCTCGAGGACCGGGTCGTCGATTCGCGCGAGGCGCAGGACGGCCAGGCCACGCGTCGGCGGCGCGAGTGCCTGGGGTGCGCGCGCCGCTTCACCACCTACGAGCGGGTCGAGGAGAGCCT
>JBAVCR010000250.1:0-5948 GCA_049586815.1 Anaeromyxobacteraceae bacterium | reverse complement strand
CTCCACCTGCTCGACGCCCGCGGTGCACCGCCCGTCGAGGAAGGCGAGCGTCGACTCCCAGTCGAGGGGCGGAACGTACGCGAGGCGGAGGCTCATCTCGTCGGCGCGCCGGCCTCCAGCCGGGCGGCGGCGGCCGGCTCGAGCTTCCGCAGGAGCTCGAGCTGGATCTTCCAGTCGACCTCCTGCCGGGTGTCCGACGGATCGACCGTGCCGGTCCAGATGTACGTGAAGGTGACGACGCATCCGGAGGGCGCGCCCGGATTCCCGGTGACCCGGTAGCGGCTCGACCCGGTGCCGTCGGGCTGCCAGCCCGTCTTCACCACGAGGCCGCCCCCCGGGACGGCCTGGGTCTCGTCCCCCTGCTCCACCAGCGCGCTGAAGGAGCCTCGCTTCCCCTCCCCCGCATACTGGCGATCGCGCCCGACGAGCGGGTAACCCTTCTCGCCGAGGAGCCGGAGCACGTCGGGCCAGGCGTCGAGGCAGCCCTTCTCGTACCGGTAGGAGCCGGCCTCCTTCAGGTAGTAGGCCTTCTGCTCGTCGGCCACGCGCATCGCTGCGCAGGCCGAGGAGCCGGCCGCGATCGCGAGGAGCAGGGCCAGGGATGGGAACGGGCGGCGGGTGGGCATCGGCGCAGTCTAGCCTGCCGCCGCATACGCGGCCGCCAGTTCCTTCACGAACGCCTCGAAGCTGGTGGGCGTGGTGTTCGCCGCCGTTCGGCCGCCGGGCACGGTGATCCTTCCCTCGTTGAAGGCCTTCGACATCTCGACGTAGAGCCCGGCCAGGCTCCGACCGAGACCCGCCTGCTCGAGGGCCCCGGCGAAGGCGTCGTAGGGGAACTGCACGTAGGGGAGCCCCGGCTTCCCGATGGCGGCGCCGAGGATCCCGGTCACCTCGGGCATGGTGTAGTCCCTGGCCCCGAGGAGGTAGCGGACCTGGAAGCCGTCCCCGTCGCGCGCGACGAGCGCCTCGGCGGCCGCGGCGCCGATGTCCCGCGTGGCGATCATGGGCATCTTCAGTGTGGGGGCGAGCGCGCTCCCGTTCACCCCCTGGTGCCGGATGACCGGGAGGCTCGCGTGGAGGTTCTCCATGAAGTAGGCCGGGCGGAGCGACGTCACCGCCACGCCGAGCCCGCGCAGCCTCTCCTCCTGGTGATGGAGCCCGGTGATGGGGCCCGTCCCGGATGGGAGGTCGGCCCCCACGCTGGAGAGGAAGACCACCCGCTTCACGCCGGCCCTGCGCAGTGCGGCGGTGGTGGCCTCCCCGATCCGGTCCTGGTAGGCGGGGAAGTCGGGGAGCCCGATGGCGGGCGGGATGAGCGTGTAGGCCGCACCGGCGCCCACGAAGGCCCGCTCGAGGAAGGCCGCGTCGGCGGCGTCACCCACGGCGACCTCCGCGCCCCGGGCCTTCAGGGCGGCGAGCCTGCCGGCGTCGCGGCCGATCACCCGCACCTTCTCGCCGCGGGCGAGGAGCGCCTCGGCCGCCACCTTGCCCGTGTTCCCGCCTGCTCCCATCAGCACGATCATGTCGGTCTCCCGTTCCTTGCGCGGATCACGCGCGCTTCGAGGTGGCTTCCATGAGGACCTTCCACTGCCCGTCCTGGCCGAGGATCGACCAGGTCGAGGTGTAGCCCTTCCCGTCGACCTGCTTGATGACGTAGCGGGACTTCACCATCTGTCCGCCCATCCTCGACTCGTCCTCGAAGGTCCACGTGCCGTCGGCGTAGGTCCCCCGCGGCACGGTCGCCCACGCCATCGGGTTGCTCTCGACGCCGTAGAACACGTAGACCTTCTCCTCGCCGCTCCAGCCCATGATGGCCATGGCCTCCATCGGCCCGGCGGGTCCCTTGCCCTTCGTCCGGCAGACCACGCTGAAGTTCCCGGAGAACCACTGGCAGTCGGACGTCTCGGTGAACTTGCCGCCCGGCATGAAGGGCGAGTCGTTGATGACGCCGGTCGTCTTCCACTTCCCGACGAAGAAGCCCAGGCGCGCGTGGTCGGGGCCGGGTCTCGGGGCCTTGTCCTCGGCGTGGGCGGCGGCGGCCGCGAGGAGCGTGGATGCGGCGATTGCTGCGGTGAGCAGGCGTCGGGTCATGGCGATACCTCCCTTTCGACCGCAGTACCTAGCGGGGTCGTCCCGCGACGCCACGTGGAGACCGCCCTGCACCCGTTCTGGGCTCAACGAACGCTGACTCCCTGGGCCGTTGCGTTATGCTGCTCCCCACGAGGGAGGATTCGACATGACCGGAACGCGCCGTCCCGCCTGGCTGGCAACCGTCCTTCTCCTCGCCGCGGCCGCCGGCCCGGCCCGGGCCGCCGACCCGTGCGCGGCCGACCTGGCGCGCCACTGCGCCGGGAAGGCGCCGGTGGACGAGCTCTCCTGCCTCCAGTCGCACCGGAACGACCTCGCCCCCGCCTGCAGGGAGCACCTCGAGTACGTCCTGGTGAGCGTCCAGGTGCTCATCCAGGACTGCGAGCCCGACGCCTTCGCGCTGTGCCGCAACGCCGGCCGCGGGGAGCCCACCGCCCGGTGCCTGGCCGGCAACCAGGGCAAGCTCACCCCGCGCTGCCAGGGGAACCTGGACGGCTTCGCGCGGATCGAGAGGTCGAGCGCCCAGGCCTGCGCCGCGGACGCCTCCCGGTTCTGCCCGGACGCGAAGCCGGGCAAGGGCGATCTCTACATCTGCCTCGTCTTCCAGGGCCGGGACCTGTCGGACGGGTGCCGGGCCGCGCTCCGGCGCCCCTGACGACCGGCGGACCGGCCCTGCGGTGGACGACCGCCCGGGCCTCTGCGACCATCCGCTCCGGTGCCCCACCGCCTCCTCGCCATCGCGCTCCTCCTCGCCGCGACGCCCGCCGTCGCCCGGGTGAAGGACGACATCGTCATCCTCCGGAACGGCGACAACATCACCGGCGAGATCAAGTCGATGTCGCGGGGCAAGCTCGACCTCTCCACCGACGACATGGGGCGGGTCTCGATCGAGTGGGACAAGATCGAGCGGATCGCCTCCTCCCACTCCTACGAGGCGGAGCTCTCCACCGGGAAGCGCTTCGTCGGCCCGCTCTCGTCGCCGGCCGCCGGCGAGATCTCGGTGGGGCTCGCTCCGGACAACCTCGTCGTCCCCTTCGGCGCGGTGGTCGAGCTCATCCCCATGGAGGACGAGTTCATCAACCGGGTGCGGGCCATCTTCGACCTGGGATTCACGCTCGCCAAGTCGAACTGGGCCACCACCCTCTCCACCTCGGGCGAATTCACCTACCGCGCCCACGATCTCGGGTTGAAGTTCAGCTTCGACGGCTACTTCCAGGACGACGCCAACAACGTCGCGGTGAGCCGCTGGTCGATCGGCCTCCAGGGCGACTGGCTCTTCACCGAGCGGTGGCGGGCGGTGCTCGGCTTCCAGGCCGACCGCAACGACGAGCTGCAGCTCCTGCTCCGCCTCACCATCGCGCCCGGCGTCGCCCACTCGCTCGTGCGGAACGGCTGGACGGAGCTCTGGCTCACCGGCGGCCTGGCCGGATCCCGCGAGTCGTACTCCAACACCGACCCCAACCTCGCCCTCGACCTCCTCGTCGGGGCCAGCTGGGACGCCTTCCGGTACGACACGCCCAAGCTCGACCTCAACGTGTCGTTCTTCCTCATGCCCGGGCTCACCGACTTCGGCCGGCTCCGCGGCACCTTCAACCTGAAGGTGAAGTACGAGATCTTCCGGGACTTCAACGTGGGCATCTCCTTCAACGACACCTTCGACACCCGCCCCCCGGACCCCACCGCACCGAACAACGACTTCATCACGTCGCTGACCATCGGCTGGTCGTACCGCCGCTAGAGGAGGAGGATCCATGTCCCTGAAGCCCGTGCTCGCCGCCCTCGCCGTCACCGTGCTCACCGGCTCCGCGCTCGCGGCGCCCCCCGCGGACCCCATCGCCACGGCGGTCTCCGCGGCCTGGGAGAGGTACCGGACGCTCGACGAGGGGAAGAACGCCGACTACATCCCCGCGCTCGCCAAGGTCGACCCGAGGCTCTACGGGATCGCGGTCGTCACCGTCGACGGCAAGGTCCACCAGAAGGGCGACGTCGACGCACTCTTCTCCATCCAGTCGATCTCCAAGGTCTTCTCGCTCGCGAGCGTCCTCGAGACGTCCGGGGCCGCGGCGGTCCTGGACAAGATCGGGGTCGACGCGACCGGCCAGGTCTTCAACTCCATCGTGGCCATCGAGCAGCACAAGGGGAAGGAGATGAACCCCTTCGTGAACCCCGGGGCCATCGCCACCACGAGCCTCGTCGCCGGCGCCACCGGGGAGGAGAAGTGGGCGCGCATCCTCGCCATGCACGAGGACTTCGCCGGGCGGAAGCTCACCGTGGACGAGGAGGTCTACAAGTCGGAGGCGGCGACGAACCAGCGCAACCAGGCCATCGCGAAGCTCATGTACGCGTACGGGCGCCTCTACTACGACCCGGCCATCTCCACCGACGTCTACACCCGGCAGTGCTCCATCGCCGTGAACGCGCACGACCTGGCGGTGATGGCGGCCACTCTGGCGAACGGCGGCAGGAACCCGATGACCGGCAAGCAGGTCATCTCGCCCGAGCACGCGACGCGCATCTTCGCGGTCATGGCCACCGCCGGCCTCTACGACGACTCGGGCATCTGGCTCTACGAGGTCGGGCTCCCGGCCAAGAGCGGCGTGGGCGGCGGCATCATCGCGGTCGCCCCCGGGCGCTTCGGCATCGCGGTCTTCTCGCCCCCGCTCGACGCCGCCGGCAACAGCGTCCGGGCCGGGCGGGCCATCAAGGACATCGCGGCGGCGCTCGGCGCGAACCCCTACATCGTGAAGCCGCGCGCCAGGTAGCGCCGCTACGGCCCGCGCTTGACCAGCGCGGCCAGGCTCGACGCGTCGATGGTCCGCGCCTTCTCGGCGATCTGGCCGGAGTAGCGCCCGGCCAGGCCGCGCGCGTCCTCGAGCAGGCGCTCGAAGACCGCCTTCAGCCGGGCGGCGTCGATGCGGCGACCGCTCGCGTAGTACTCCTTCGCCACCTGGCCGAGCGCGTAGGTGGTGGCGAAGGCCACCCCGGAGCTGGCCGCCTGCCGTCCGAGCCCCCCCAGCATGCGTCCACCGATGGAGCCCAGGATCCCGCCCAGGATCTTCCGGCCCACCTGCTCGACGGCCTGCCCGGCCACGCCGACCCCGACGGTGGCGAGGAGCTCGGAGACGTGTCCGCGGTCGAGCTCGTAGCCGTGGGCCTTGCCGACCTCGAAGACGAGCTTCATCTGCAGGGGGATGATGGCCATGGTGGCGAGCGACTCGGGCAGGAGCTCGAGGGCGCCGTTCAGGATGGCGTAGTTCAGGATGCGCGCGTCGAGCGCGGCGGCGTCGGGGCGTGCCGGCGATGCGCCCCCGGCCGGGGAGACCTCCACCGGGGTGGTCATGAGCACCCGGGTCTCGGCCTCCATCGCCGCAGCCGGCCCCTCCTCGACGGCGAGCAGCCCGCGCAGCCGGTCGAGGAAGGCGCGCTCGGCCTCGCTGCGGACGCCGTCGGCCTCGGCCACGGCCACCGCCATCTCGTAGGCGAAGCGGCGCGCCTCGGGGGTGGGGATCGCCGCCGCCAGGTCCTCGACCGATCGCTTCTCGACGAGCACGGACTGGTAGGCGGAGGGCAGGGCCGAGGACGGACCTCCCGCGAGGCCGTCGGCGACGCGCCGGATCTGCTCCCGCTCCGCGTCGGCGGGGGCCCCGTCGGCGAAGGCGGCGTGGATGGCGAGGGCGAGGATCGCGTTCCGCTCGGCGTCGTTCATGATCGCATCGTAACCCGCTCCCCCGCGCGGCGCAGGAGCGGCCCTCCCGGGGATGGTAGGCTCCCTCGCCATGACCGGCGCCGCCGCCCTCCTCCTCGTGCTGCTCCCGCTCGCGCCGCCCGGGCCGGCGGCCGTTCCGCCCTCCATCCCGGGC
>JBAVCR010000249.1:0-6622 GCA_049586815.1 Anaeromyxobacteraceae bacterium | reverse complement strand
TCTCGATCTCCTCGCGGAGCGCCGGGGCGCCGGCGGCCTTCTTCACCGCGTCGGCCTGGTCGAAGGCCTTCTTCTTCGCCTCCTTCAGCTGGTCGCGGAGCTGGGTGGCCTCCTCCCGGCGCTCCCGCGCCTCGGACCGCGCCGCGGCGGCCTCCTTCGCGGCGGCCTCGGCCTGCTCGCGGGACTTCCGGAGCTCGGCCTCCTGGCCGGCGAGGCGGCTCGAGGCGGTGCGGTGGGCGGAGAAGAAGTAGATGGCCGCCGCGCAGGCGACCAGGACGAGGAAGAAGAATAGGCCGGTCATGGGGGCACGAAGCTATCGCCGCCCCCGACCTCTTGGCAAGGCAGTCCGTCGGCGGGTTACATTCCCGGCTTGCGCAGCGTCGCCACCAAGATCTTCCTCGCGTTCGGCGTGTCGCTCGCGGCCTTCGCGCTGGTCTCGGCGTTCGGGATCGTCCGGCTCCACGACCTGGGGCGGAAGCTCCGGCTGCTCTCGGAGGGGTACCTCCCCCTCACCCGCATCGCCGCGCAGATCGACGTGAAGGACTTCGGGATCACCCGGCTCCTCGAGGAGGGCGCCCTCGACCCGGCCGCCCGTCGCGCCTTCGTGCCGCTCGCCCGGGCCCGCTTCCCGTCGCTCGTGCGGGAGAAGATCGCCGAGGGGCGGCAGGTGGCCGGCCGCGCCATGGCGGTCGCCTCCGGCGAGGAGGCCGACTTCCTCCGCGACGTGGTCGCCCGGCTCGACGCGCTCGACGCCTCCTGGACCCGCTAAGACGCCGCGGCCCGCGAGCTGCTCGACTCGGCGCTCGCCGGCGAGGGCCCGCCGCCGGAGGGCGCGCTGCAACAGGCGCGCACGCTCGGGAAGTCGCTCGCCATCGACGTGAAGCTCCTGCAGGCGGCGCTGGAGAGCCACACGAGCGAGCTCGTGCTCGCCGCCGGCCGCGAGGAGTCGCGGACGGTGGCCTCGATCCTCATCTACACGGCGCTCGCGCTGGCGGTCGGCGCCGGGGCGGCGCTCGTCTCGCAGCGCCTCCTCGCGCCCATCCGCACCCTCACCGAGGGGGTGAAGGCGGTGGCGTCGGGCGACCTCTCCCGGCAGGTGCCGGTGCGGGGCAGCGACGAGCTCGCCGTGCTGGCCCGCGAATTCAACGCCATGGCGGCGTCGCTGGAGCGGCAGAGGCAGGAGCTGCTCCGCGCCGAGCGGCTCGCCGCCGTGGGCCGGATCTCGGCCCACATCACCCACGAGATCCGCAACCCGCTCAACTCGCTGGGTCTGAACGCCGAGCTCCTCGCCGACGAGATCGGGCCGGAGGCGCCGGCGGAGGTCCGCTCGCTGCTCGGCGCCATCACCCGCGAGGTGGACCGCCTGAACGGCGTGGCCGAGGAGTACCTCCGCTTCGCCCGCCTTCCCCGTCCGGTCATGGCGCGGGAGGAGCTGAACGAGATCCTCGCGGGCCTCCTCGACTTCGTCGGCCCGGAGATGGTCGCCGCCCGCATCGACGTCCGCCGCGAGCTCTCCCCCGACCTTCCGGCCATCCGGGCCGACGAGGGGCAGCTCCGCGCCGTCTTCCTGAACCTGATCCGGAACAGCCGGGAGGCCATGCCCGGCGGAGGTACGGTGATCGTCCGGACCGCCCGCGCCGCAGACGGGGGGGTGGATGCCACCGTCGCCGACACCGGAGCCGGCATCCCCGCGGAACAACTGGGGAGAATCTTCGATCCGTTCTTTTCCACCAAGTCGGGAGGAACCGGGCTAGGTCTGGCGTTCACGTTGCAAGTCATCCAGGAGCACGGCGGGACCATCCAGTGCCAGAGCGACGTCGGCCGCGGAACTTCCTTCGCGGTCCACCTCCCTCCCGCGCCACCGGACGTCGCCGCCGAGGGAGAGGCCAGGTCGGCGTGAAGTCGAAAGGTCGTGGGTCGAGGCGGTTCCGGGACCCGCTGCGGGGGCACTCCCCCATGGCGGAGGGTCCCTTCCTCATCGCGCAGCGGGCGCGCCTCGCGAACGGGGCCCGCGTGGTGGTGGCGCCGACGCCGGGGCTCCACTCGGCCATGCTGGGGCTCTACGTGCGCTCCGGGTCGCGCCACGAGTCGCCCGAGGCGAGCGGCGTGTCGCACTTCCTCGAGCACCTCGTCTTCCGGGGCAGCCGGGGCTACCCGGACAGCCGGGCCATGAACGCGGCGGTCGAGGCGGCGGGCGGCAGCCTGAACGCCATGACCGCGCGCGACCACACCTGCTTCTACACCTCGCTCCACCCCGCCGGCCTCGAGACCGGCATCGACGTCCTCGTCGACCTGGCGCGCCACCCCCTCCTGCGCGACATGGAGGTGGAGCGTCGGGTGATCCTCGACGAGATCCTCGACGAGGTGGACTCGCGCGGCCGCGACGTCGACCCCGACAACCTGGTGAAGCGGCTCGCCTACCCGGGCCACGGCCTCGGGCAGAAGATCGCCGGGTCGCGCGGCACCGTCCGCGCGCTCGACGTGGCGGGCGTCCGCGCGCACCACGCCCGGCACTACACCGGGCAGAACGTGGTGCTGGTGGCCGCCGGGCCGGTCTCCTACGAGGAGGTGCTCGCGCTCGCGGCCCCGCGCCTCGGCGCGCTCCCCCGCGGGAGCGCCATCCGTCCGGAGCCGCCGCCGCCCTGGCCGGAGGGGCCCACCATCCGGGCGGTCGAGCACGACGACGCCCAGGCCGAGTTCTCGCTCGCCTTCCCGGCGGCGCCGGAGCGCCATCGCGATCACCCGGCGGCGCTCGTCATCCGCCGGCTGCTCGACGACGGTCTCTCCTCGCGGCTGCCCTTCGAGGTGGTGGAGCGGCAGGGGCTCGCCTACTCCATCCATGCGAGCCTCGAGACCTTCGAGGACGCCGGGGTCTTCACCTTCGAGGGAGCCTGCACGCCCGCGCGGCTGGAGCGGGTGGTGGGCGAGATCCTGCGGGTGGTGGCGACGCTCTGGGACTCGGTGCTGCCCGCGGAGGAGCTGGCCCGGGTGAAGGAGCGCCACCGCATGTCGCTCACCTTCGCGCTCGACAACCCGTCCGACCTCGTCGGCTGGTTCGGGGCGGGGGAGCTGCTCGGGGCGGAGGAGTCGCTCGAGGAACGGTGCCGCCGCGTCGAGGGGGTCACCGCCGGCGACGTCCGCCGGGTGGCCCGCGCCATGTTCCGTCGGGAGAACCTGCTGGCCATCGCGGTGGGTCCCGACGCCCCTGCGCTGCGCCGGTCGCTCCGGCGGGCCGCCGATGCCGCACCCCTCCCGTGACCCGGGAGCCCGGGATCGGCTAGGCTCGGGCCATGGAGGCGGTCGTCACGGTCTGGACCAGCGCGCTCGAGCTCGGCATCGCCGAGATCGACCTGCAGCACCAGGAGCTCTTCCGGTGCGTGGCCCGGATCCGCGACGCCGCCTTCGCCGGCGACCCGGCCGAGCTCGACCGCACCGTGGCGTTCCTCGCGGGCTACGTGGAGCTCCACTTCGCCGCCGAGGAGCGCTACATGGCCGCGCAGCGCTACCCGGGCCTGGCGCGCCACCGGGAGGAGCACGCCTGGCTGCTCCAGGCGGTCCGCGAGATCGAGGCGGAGCACCGGCGCGACGGGCCATCGTCGAGCGCGCTCGCCCGGGCCGAGCGCTTCCTCTCCGACTGGCTGCGCTCCCACATCGGGGTGACCGACCTCGCCATGGCGCGCTTCGTGCGCCGGGCCCGGCCAGGGTAGGTCATGCCGGGCTTCGTGGAGCGGGCGGTGCGCCGGATGCGCGAGGACCGCGGCTTCAGCCGCAACCGCCACTTCCTCGCCCTCTCCTCGCCGGAGGGGCGGCGCGCGGTGAAGATCGCCCGCCACCTGCGCTCCATCGAGCAGGATCTGGCGAACGGCTGGCCGGCCCGCGCCGAGTGGCGGGACGGGCGCGTGCGGGTGACGGTCGCCTACCGCGCGGGCAGCCGCGAGGCGTGGCTCACCGGCGCCGAGTACCGGATGCTCCTCGCCAACCCCGCCGCGCGCGCCGCGCTGGGCGACGCCTCCCGGGAAGGCTCGAGCTAGAGGACCGTCTCTCCCTCGAAGACCCGCACGGCGGGCCCCTTCATCCGCACGTCGAGGTCGGGGCCGACGGTGATCTCGAGCGCGCCGCCGGGGAGGTTCACCGTGACCGGTCCCGGTCCGGAGAGCCGGCCCTCGTGCAGTGCGGTGACGGCGGCCGCGCAGGCGCCGGTGCCGCAGGCCTCGGTGAGACCCGCCCCGCGCTCCCAGACGACGAGGTCGATGGTGGACCCGGAGGCGCGGCCGAAACCCACGTTCACGCCGCCCGGCACCTGGGCCTCGATGGCCGGGCCGACGCTGCCGGCGCGGCCGGGCTCCGGCCCGTCGAGGGCGACGGCGTGGGGGTTCCCCAGGGAGACGCGCAAGGTCCGGATCCGCTCCGGACCGACGACGAACTCCTGGCTCCCCTCGACGCGGGCCCTCCCCATGTCGACCGTGATCGACTCCACGCCAACGGGGCCGCGGTGCACGGTGCAGCGGCGGGGGCCGGCGTCGGTCTCGATCTCGATCTCGCCGGCGAGGCCGCGCGTCTCGGCGAGGTGGCGGGCCACGCAGCGGATGCCGTTGCCGCACATGGCGGCGATCGACCCGTCGGAGTTGAAGATGTGCATGTAGGCGGCGCCGCCCGCCCGCGGCGGCAGGACCGAGAGGACGCCGTCGGCGCCGATGCCCCGGCGCCGGTCGCAGAGGCGCACGGCGCGACCGGGTGGCATGAGGGAATCGCCCTCGACCACCACGAAGTCGTTGCCGAGGCCGTGGTACTTCCAGAATCGCTGCGTCACGGGCCGATCCTAGCCGATCCCCTCACCCGCAGAAACGGGCGATGGCGCGGCCGTAGATCTCGGAGGCGAGCTGGAGCTCGGCGAGCGGGACGAACTCGCCGGTGCGGTGGGCCACGCGGATGTCGCCCGGGCCGAAGACGCAGGCCTCCGCGCCCAGGTGGATGAGCTCGGGAAGCTCGGTGCCGAAGGGGATTGCGGTGGAGCCGTTGCCGCTCTCCCCCTCGAGGAAGCGGACCACCTCCGCGTCGGGGGAGGTGACGCCGGCCGGGTCGACCCGGAGCGGGGTGCGCGCGATCGTGAGCTTCCCGCCGTGCGCCTCCTCCAGCGTGCGGGACGCCGCGTCGACCATCTCGAGCGCCTTCTCCGGAGGTTGCCCGGGGAGCGGGCGCCACTCGAGCGTGAAGAAGCACTCGCCGGCGAGGACGTTGCGGGCCTTGCCGCCCCGGATGATCCCGACGTTGAAGGTGGTGTGCGGCGGGGAAAAGGCCGGGTCGGTGTGCTCGGCGGCGAGCCGCCCCTGGATGCGCTCGATCTCGGTGACGAGCCGGACGGCCGCGTGGATGGCGGACGCCCCCACGTCGGGGAAGGCGCTGTGCCCCTCCAGGCCGGTGAGGGTGACGTCGACGGCGCAGTAGCCCTTGTGGGCGCGGACCGGGACGAGCCGCGTCGGCTCCCCGATGATGGCCTTCGCCGGGCGGAGGCGCCCCTCGTGGGCGAGCGCCTTCGCCCCCTGGCAGCCCACCTCCTCGTCGGCGGTGAAGACGAGCCAGAGCGTCCCGCGGGCCGGGCGCACCCGGGCAGCCGCGGCGAGCATGGCGGCGATGGAGCCTTTCGTGTCGGCGGAGCCGCGCCCGAAGAGCTTCCCGTCCCGGACCGTGCCGGAGAGGGCCTCGCCCCAGTCGGGGTCGAACGGGACGCAGTCGGTGTGGCCGACGAGCGCGAGCCCGCCCGGCTCGTCCGGCCCGAGCCGGCCGATGAGGTTCCCCTTCTCCACGCCGGCGCCGTCGAGCCAGGTCATCCGCCGGGTCTCGAAGCCGAGGCGGCGCGCCCGCGGCTCGAGCCAGTCGAGCACGGGCAGGTTCGACCGGGAGGAGGTCGAGTCGATGGCGACGAGCTGCTGGAGCGTTTCGACGATGTCCATCTCATCCTCCCCAGAGCTTCCGCATGGTGTGGGCGAAGTCTGCCACGACCGCGGTCGGCGGGGGACGCCCCGGGGCGGGGGCCCGATCCCGGACGACGTCCACGCCCTCCACGACGACGTCGGTCACCGCGGTGCGCGCGGCCGAGAAGACGACGGTGGGCAGGAGGTCTAGGGCGGAGGCCCCCGCGACCGAGGAATCCCCGAGGTCGACCGCGAGGAAGTCGGCGGGCTCGCCCGGGCGGAGCGAGCCGCCCTCGAGGCCGAGCGACCGCATCCCACCCGCGGAGGCGATGGCGTGGAGGCGCGCGGCGAGCGCGTCGATCCGCCCGTCGCCGCTCGCCTCGGCGAGCACGCCCCGCTCCCGCCGCAGGAGCCGGAGGTTCCCCTCGAGCGCGCGCGCGTCCTCGAGGAGGTCGACCTGGACGTGGGAGTCGACGCCGAGCGCGAGGGAGGCCCCGGCCCGGAGCAGCGCGTCGGCGGGGACGACGCCGTCGCCCAGATCCCGCTCGGTGGTCGGGCAGGCGCAGACGGTCGCGCGCGCGCGGCCGAGGGCTTCCACGTCGGCCGCGGCGAGGTGGATGGCGTGCACCGCCGTCGTGCCCGGACCGAGGGCATCGACCCGTTCGAGCAGGCCGACCGGCGTGACGCCGTGCTCGGCGCGGCACTGCTCC
>JBAVCR010000248.1:0-5654 GCA_049586815.1 Anaeromyxobacteraceae bacterium | reverse complement strand
CGTCGGTGGCGCGGAGGGCATCGCCCTCGGCCCGGAGGCGGGCCGCCTCCTTGCGCGCGGCTTCTGCGGTCTCGACGGCGCGGGCGGCTTCCTCCACGGCGCGAGACTCCCGCGCGCGGGACTCCCGGAGGGCGGCCTGGACCTTCTCCCGCTGCTCCTCGCCGCGCTTGCGGACCTCCTCGACGCGGGCCTCACCCCGCTCCTCGGCGTCCTTCAGACGCTTCCGCGCCTCCTCGAGGTCGGCGGAGAGGGTCTCGACGAGGAGCGCGGGGTCGTCGCCATCCGCGCGCCCCCCTGGCGCCGGCGCGCCCTCCTTCGAGCCGAAGTAGTGGGCGGCGAGTTCGTCGAGCAGCGGGAGCGCCGCCTTCCGGGCCACGGGATCCTGGTCGGAGAGCACGCGCCAGAGGCAGAGGGCGAGCGCCGCGTCTCCGCCGCCCACGGCGAGCAGGTCGGCGACGCCTTCCTGCCCGAGCGCCACGTTGGCGAGGGGCGGCCCCTGGAAGGCCTGGACGAGCCGCGCCTGCACGGCGCTCGCGGCCGGCGCGTGGGCGCGGATCTCGTCGGCGATGACGTCGCAGCGCTCCACGTCGCCCAGCGAGCCGGTGCGGAAGCCGGGCACCGAGAGGGACAGCTCCTTCACGATGTCCCTCGTCTCCTCCGGCGTGAGCGCCACGTAGAGGAAGACGGACAGCTGGTCCCGGGAGAGGTCGGCGAGCGGGGGCTCGACCGTCTCCGGCCGCAGAGCGCGCGTCGGACCGCGGGCAGCAGCGCCCTTTCCCTTGCGCTCTCTCGCCACCGGCCGGCTACCCCGCGCTCGCGAGGACGGTCCGGACGCTGCGGATCCCGCCGCGGTCGACCTCGTAGACGAAGCCGCGGGCGCGGCGGGCGGGCTCGTCGGCGACGCGCGTGGCCGAGCCGGCGCAGAGGACCGGCGTGAGGCCGGCGGCGCCGGGGATGTCGAGCCGGAAGGCGCAGTGCCGGTGGCCGTGCAGCACACCCGCCACCCGGACGTCGGAGACCATGCGCACGACCTTGTCTGCGTCGTGCAGCGGCATCCGGGCCACGTGGACGTCGGAGGGAATGCGCTCCCGGGGCAGCATCAGGTGGTGGTGGAGCGCGAGCAGCACCGCGCGCCCCTCCTTCACGTGCTCCCGCACGAGCTCCCGGCAGGCCTGCAGCTGGGCCGACCCGATGAGGCCAGGGGTCTCCGTCGGGGTCTCCCCGAACTGGGAGCTGTCGAGGGCGACGATGGCCACCTCGGGGACCGGCAGGGCTGCGAACGGGTAGGCGGCGACCGGCTTCCGCATGCCGAGCCCGTCGGGCCCGATCATCCGGAGGAACCGGGCGGTCTTCACCGCGTCGGCCGTCCACAGGTCGTGGTTGCCCGGGACGACGGTGAGCTTGCCGGCCTCGGCCCAGCCCCGGAGAAGCCTGGCCGCCTTCTCGAACTCGGAGGCCTCGGCGCTGAGCGTGAGGTCCCCGGTGACGACCAGGTGGTCGAGCTCGGCCGCCTCGAGCTGCTCGAGCAGCCGCTGGGCGAGCCGGATGGAATGCCGGTCGCAGTCCCGGGGGGAATAGCCGTTCCGCGGGTAGCGCCCGCGATCGGACAGGTGCAGGTCGGAGATGTGGCCGAGTCGCAAGCGGCCGGATGCTATCGGCCGCGGCTGGAGGCGTCAAACGGCAGGGGGCTCGCTTGACCGACCCCTTTCCAGCCTTAGATCCGAACGCATGGCCCAGAAGCCCGCCCAGAGGCCGCGCCGGACGAGGCGCGTCCCATCCGTGTCCACCCGGCGGGCAGAATCTCGCCGGGCCGCTGGTTTTCCATCTGGTATCCTCGACGCGCCGGAGCCGACTGTCTCCGAGGAAAGGAAAAGGGATCACGCCATGTCGGAGAAGAAGAAGGAAGGCGTCGGCGCCCAGGTGGCCCCGGCCATGGGTCCCCCGGCTCTCATCAACAAGGAGGACATCCCCCAGGTCCTCCCCATCCTGCCGCTCCGGAACTCGGTGTTCTTCCCGGGCGGGGTCCTGCCCCTCGCGGTCGGCCGCCAGAAGACCATCGCGCTCATCAAGGACGCCGTCCGCGACGAGCAGGTCATCGGGGTCGTCACCCAGCGCCGCGCCGAGGAGGAAGACCCCGGCGCCGCCGACCTCTACACGGTCGGGACGGTGGCCCGCATCGTGAAGCTCCTCAAGATGGGCGAGGACAACTACTCCCTCGTGGTCCAGGGCCTCGCCCGGGTCCGCGTCCTCGACCTCGTCCAGGAGACCCCTTACCTCAAGGCCCGGGTCGAGCCGGTGGAGGACAGGACGTCCGTCGACGAGGTGGAGGTCGAGGCCCTCGCCATCAACCTGAAGAAGCTCGCCCGCGAGGTGATCGAGCTCATGCCCGAGCTGCCCACGGCGGCCACCGAGCTCGTCGACTCCATCACCCACCCCGGCCACCTGGCCGACCTCATCGCCGCGAACGTCGACGTGCCCATCGAGGAGAAGCAGCAGGTCCTCGAGACGGTGGATCTGAAGGCGCGGATGAAGCTCGTCCTCGAGCTGCTCAACCGCAAGCGGGAGATCCTCAAGCTCTCGAACAAGATCGACAGCGCCGTGAAGGGCGAGATGTCGAAGACCCAGCGCGAGTACTACCTGCGCCAGCAGCTCAAGGCGATCAAGGAGGAGCTCGGCGAGCTGGGCGAGGAGGAGGAGGAGCTCGACGAGCTGGGAGAGCGGCTCAAGAAGGCCGGGCTGCCCCCCGAGGTGGAGAAGGTCGCCAACAAGGAGCTCAACCGGCTGAAGAGCATCCCCACCGCCAGCTCCGAGCACGCGGTGGCCCGGACCTACCTCGACTGGATCGCCGACCTCCCCTGGGCGAAGAAGACCGACGACAACATCGACATCGAGAACGCCCGGCAGATCCTCGACGCCGACCACTACGGCCTCGACAAGATCAAGAAGCGCATCCTCGAGTACCTGGCGGTGCGCAAGCTGAAGAACGACATGCGCGGCCCCATCCTCTGCTTCGTCGGGCCTCCCGGCGTGGGGAAGACCTCGCTCGGGCAGTCCATCGCCCGGGCCACCGGCCGCAAGTTCGTCCGCCTGTCGCTCGGCGGCGTGCGGGACGAGGCCGAGATCCGCGGCCACCGGCGCACCTACGTGGGCGCCCTCCCCGGCCGGATCATCCAGTCCATGAAGAAGGCCGGGGCGAACAACCCGACCATGATGCTCGACGAGATCGACAAGCTCGGCGCCGACTTCCGCGGCGACCCGAGCGCCGCGCTCCTCGAGGTGCTCGACCCCGAGCAGAACTTCAGCTTCTCCGACCACTACCTCGACGTGCCCTTCGACCTCTCGAAGGTCATGTTCATCGCCACGGCGAACCTCCTCGACCCCATCCCGTCCCCGCTGCGGGACCGCATGGAGATCCTCGAGCTGCCCGGCTACACCTTCGAGGAGAAGGTGCGCATCGCGCAGCAGCACCTCGTGCCGAAGCAGCTGAAGGAGCACGGGCTGTCGCCGGACGCCGTGGAGTTCACCGAGAAGGCCCTCATCAAGATCATCATGGCCTACACCCGGGAGGCCGGCGTCCGGAACCTCGAGCGGCGCATCGCCGACGTGGCGCGCGCCGTGGCCGTGGAGGTGGCGAGCGGGAAGATCCCGACCGGCGCCAGGCGGTCCATCGACGAGAAGGACCTGCCCGACATGCTCGGGCCCGAGAAGTTCTACAACGAGACGGCGGAACGCACCGAGATTGCGGGCGTGGCCACCGGCCTCGCCTGGACGGCCGCCGGAGGTGACCTGCTCTTCATCGAGGCCACCCGCATGTCGGGCAAGGGGTCGCTCACCCTCACCGGACAGCTCGGCGACGTCATGAAGGAGTCGGCGCAGGCCGCCCTCTCCTACCTGCGTTCCAAGGCCGACCACCTGGGCATCCCGACCAACTTCCTCGAGAAGACCGACATCCACATCCACTTCCCCGCCGGGGCGATCCCCAAGGACGGGCCCAGCGCCGGCGTGACCATCCTCACGGCGCTCGTGTCCCTGCTGTCCGGGATCCGGGTCCGCTCCGACGTCGCCATGACCGGGGAGGCCACCCTGCGCGGTCTCGTGCTGCCGGTGGGCGGGATCAAGGAGAAGGTCCTCGCCGCGCACCGCGCGGGCATCAAGCGGGTCATCCTCCCGGCCCGGAACGAGAAGGACCTGGTCGACGTCCCCGAGCAGGCGCGCAAGGAGCTCGAGTTCATCTTCGCGACCCACATGGACGACGTGCTCGCGGCTGCGCTCGAGGAGAACCCGGTCGGCCGGAAGCCCCCTCCGCCCCCCGAGGGCGGGGCGAAGCCCCCCGAGGTCCGCGCCTGAACGAAGCCGGGTGGAGCCACCCATGAATGGCTCCACCCGGACATCCGTGTCATAGTGTCCGGCGCGCACTCGGATCGGGCTGCCATGCCCCCGGGGGGAGCTTCTTGATTCGCCGGATTGGCCGATACGAACTCCTCGAGCAGGTCGGAACCGGTGGAATGTCGGTCGTCTACCGCGGCCGGGACACCGCGCTCGAGCGCGAGGTCGCGGTCAAGGTCCTCCATCCCCACCTCGCGACCAAGGCCGAGTCCAGGGCCCGCTTCTCCCGCGAGGCCCGCGCCGTCGCCCGACTGTCGCACCCGGGCATCGTGGAGATCTTCGACTACTCCGGAGACGGGACGGAGGAGAGCTGGCTCGTCACCGAGTTCGTCCGCGGGCGCACGCTGCGGGCCTTCTCCGACGAGGCGGGCATCCCGCTCCCCGAGTGCGGGGCGCTCGTCGCGCTCGCGCTGGCCGACGCGCTCGTCCACGCCCACGCCGCCGGGGTCATCCACCGGGACCTGAAGCCGGAGAACGTGATGATCGCCGAGGCGGGCGGGCGCCCCACGGTGAAGCTCGCCGACTTCGGCATCGCCCGCATCCTCTCGCAGGACGACCGCATGACCATGACCGGGGCCATGGTCGGGTCGCCGAACCACATGGCGCCGGAGATCGTCGAGGGGGCGGAGGCCGACGAGCGCTCCGACGTCTTCTCCCTCGGCACCATCCTCTACTGGCTCTGCACCGGACGGCTCCCGTTCGACGCGCCGAACCCGACGGCGACCCTGCGGCGCCTCGTCACCGGCGACTTCTCCGACCCCCGCGCCGTGAACCCCTCCCTCGGGGAGCCGCTCGCCCGGATCATCCGGGCCTGCCTGGCCCAGGACCCGGCCAACCGGCCGACCGGCGCCTTCGAGGTGCGCGACCTCCTCGCCGCCGCGCTCCGCGATGACGGCATCGACCGCCCCGACGAGGCCCTCGGGGCCTTTCTCGCGAACCCCACCGCCTTCGCCGCCGACCTCCGCCCCCGCCTCGTCGCCGCACGACTGCGGCGCGGGGAGGAACTGCTCGCGCGAGGCGAGGTGACCCAGGCCCTCGGCGCCCTCGACGGCGTGCTCGCCATCGAGCCCCGGCATCCGCGGGTCCTCGCCCTCCTCGACGGCGTGGCGCGGCGGGAGCGGCGGGAGCGGCGGGGCCGGCGGGCTCGGCGTCGTCCATGGCGATACCGAAGAGGGCGCCGAGGCCGTCGGCGCTGGTCGGTCCGAGCGTGCTCGCGTGGGCGCCCTGCGCGGAGGCGGAGACGGCGGCAGCGATGGACGCGGCGGAGA
>JBAVCR010000247.1:0-15076 GCA_049586815.1 Anaeromyxobacteraceae bacterium | reverse complement strand
CCGGTGGCCGGCGACCTCACGTCGCTTCCGGTGGAGGGGCTCGCCGCCGGGCTCGCCGCGGTCGACCTGCTCGTGGCCTGCGACTCGGGGCCGGTCCACCTCGCCGGCGCGGTGGGCACGCCCGTGCTCGCGGTGTTCGGCCCCACCTCGGAGGAGCGCTGGGGACCCCGGCCGCCCGGCGAGGCGGTGCGCCTCCCGGTGGACTGCGCCCCCTGCTCGAACCACGGCGGGGCGCGCTGCCCGGAGGGTCACCACCGGTGCATGGCGGAGCTGCCCGCCGAGGTGGTGGCCACGCGGGCCCGGGCGATGCTCGCCGCGACGGGGCGCCCGGCGTAGGGCGACGCCCCTATCCCGCCGACCCGACCGCGGCGGCGAGCTTCTCCGCCCGCTCGGCCAGCTGCTCCGGGGTCCAGGCGAGCGAGATGGGGGTGGAGATGGCGCGGCCCATGACCGCGTCGGAGGCCGGGAACGGCCGGGCAGCGAGCGCCCGCAGGGTGTCCCGCACCGCCGCGGGCAGCGGGTGGAACGACGCGGCCGTCTTGAGATGATCCCAGCGACGGACGTAGTGCCAGTTGTTGTCGTACCAGTACATGGCCGGGATGCCGGCCGCCTTCATCGCCGCCGCCGCCGCGCGGGCGCGGGCCTCGTCGGGCAGGAAGAAGGACAGGAACGACGCGCTGTCGCCGTCGGGATCGGGGATGCGCCGGAAGGTGACTCCGGGCACCGCCGCGAGCGCGTCGCGCAGCGCCTTCTTGTTCCGGCGCTGGGTGGCGAGGAACCCGTCGAGCTTGCGGATCTGGGCGAGCCCCACCGCCGCGTGAAGCTCGGAGATGCGGAAGTTGTAGCCGAGCGCCGGGTGGAGGTCGGCGCCGCGATCGACGCCCAGGTGGTCGTGGCCGTGGTCGGAGTACTGGTCGCAGCGCCGGGCCACCTCCGGGTCGGAGGTGACGACGGCCCCGCCCTCCCCGCAGGTGATGGTCTTCACGAAGTCGAAGGAGTAGCAGCCGGCCTTCCCGACCGTGCCGAGGGCCCGGCCCTTCCACGTCCCGCCGGTGGCCTGGCAGGCGTCCTCGAGCAGGAGGAGCCCCTTCTCGCGGCAGAGCTCGTCGAGCGCGCCGAGGTCGGCCATGGAGCCGCACATGTGCACGGGCATGACGACCCGGGTGCGCGGGGTGATCGCGGCGCGGGCCGCGGCAGGCGAGAGCGTCAGCGTGTCGTCGACGTCGGCCAGCACGGGCGTGGCGCCGACCGACAGCACCGCCTCGAAGCTCGCCACGAAGGTGAAGGTGGGCATCACCACCTCGTCGCCGGCGCCGACGCCGAGCGCGGCGAGCGCCGTGGTGAGCGCCGCGGTCCCGGAGGACACGAGCTGGGCGTGGGCCGCCCCGGTCGCCTGGCAGAGGGCCGCCTCCAGCTCGCGCGCCTTCCAGCGCCCCCGGCGCGGACCGTCGAACCCGTAGCGCATGAGGATGCCGGTCTCCAGCACCTCCTCCACCTCGCGCCGCTCCTCGGCGCCCCACATCTCGTAGCCGGGCATCCCGCCTCCTAGAGCCTCTGGTAGAGCGCGCGCAGCCGCTCCGGCGTCATCTTGCTCTTCCAGTCGTCGCCGAGCACGTTGGCCCAGAGGGGCGCCATGCCGAGCGAGACCTCGATCATCTTGTCGAGCTTCGCCGCCGGGAGCCCGGCCGTGACGCCCTTCGGCAGCTCCACGCCGGCCTTCGCGGCCATGGCCCGGAAGTCCCGCACGCCCTCCGGGTAGAACTCCTCGAGCACCTGCATGGCGACGCAATTGCCCTCGCCGTGGTGGGTGCCGAGCACGTAGCCGAGCCCGTAGCTCATGGCGTGTGCCGCGCCCACCTGGGAGTAGGCGATGGACATGCCTCCCAGCCAGGAGGCCATCATGAGCTTCTCGTCCGCGTCGCCGTCCCAGCGGTCCTTCTGGAGGAAGATCTCCCGGCAGAGCTCGAGCGACTTCTCCGCGTGGGCCCGGGCGAAGGCGTTCATGGCGCGCCCCTGCAGCGACTCCACGTTGTGGATGAAGCAGTCCATCCCGGTGAAGAAGCGCTGCCGGGCCGGCACGCCCTCGACGAGGTCGGGATCGAGGAGCACCTGGTCGAAGGGGGTGTAGTCGGAGTTGAGGCCGAGCTTCTTCGTCGGGCCGATGAGCACCGCCGTGCGCGACACCTCGGCGCCGGTGCCGGAGAGCGTGGGCACGCCCGCCTTGTAGACCCCCGGCACCTGCACGAGGTCCCAGCCCTGGTAGTCCTGCGAGGAGCCGGGGTTCGTGAGCATGAGGGCGACCGCCTTGGCGAGGTCCATGGTGGACCCGCCGCCGAGGCCGACGAGGCCCGAGACCTTGCCCAGCTCGGCGCGGATGCGGTCCCGCAGCGAGTCGACGTCGCCGGTCTTGGGCTCGTTCGTGACGTCGACGAAGTAGATGCGGTCGCGGCCGCGCACCGGCACGCGGGCCACGAAGTCGGGCCGGGCCTCGAAGACGTGGTCGACGAGGAAGACCATCGGCGCCGACCCCTGCCGGTTGTCGGCCAGGATGGCGTCGAGCTGGCCGAGCGCCCCGCGCCCGAAGGTCACCGCGCCCACCTGCTTCAGGTTCTTGTGCACGTTTCGCTCCTCAGTCCTTCCGTCCGGCGAGCAGGAGCTCGGCGCGGCGCAGGTCGTCGGGGGTGTCGATCTCGACGCCCATGTAGCTCGTGGCCACCATCCGCATGCGGATCCCGTGCTCGAGGAAGCGCAGGCACTCCACCTTCTCGGCCCGCTCGAGGGGCCCGGCCGGAAGGCGGGCGAAGCGGAGCAGGGCGTCGCGCCGGAAGGCGTAGACCCCGATGTGCTCCCAGAAGGTGGGCGTCGCCGCGGGATCGCGGACGTAGGGGATGGGGGACCGGGAGAAGAAGAGCGCCTGGCCGGCCCCGTCGACGGCGACCTTCACGTAGTTGGGGTCGCGCACCAGCGCGGGGTCGTGGAGCTCCTGCATGAGCGAGGCGACGCCGACGTCGTCGCCCTCCGGCCCGTCGAAGGCGGCGAGGAGCAGCTCGAGCGGTTCGCGCCGGGTGAAGGGCTCGTCTCCCTGCACGTTCAGCACGAGGTCGGCGGGGATGCCCTCCATCACCTCGGCGATGCGGTCGGTGCCGCTCTCGTGCGGGCGCAGCGACATCCGGGCCTCGCCTCCGGCCCGCTCCACCTCGGCGCGGATCTCGTCGGAGTCGGTGACCACCATCACCGCGTCGAAGAGGCCGGTGTCCCGGACGGCCTCGAAGGTGCGCCGGATGACGGTCTTCCCGCCCAGGGGGGCGAGGAGCTTCCGCGGGAAGCGGGTGGCGCCGAGGCGGGCGGGGATGAGGGCGATGCGTCGCACGTGCGGATGCAGGCTGCCGGGGGTCCGGCGCGGGCGTATCCTAATCCAGCGCCGGAAAATCCGCCCCCGGGAAAGGGGACGCCGCCCGGCGCGTGGCGGCAGGATAGGATGTCGGGTCGTGCGAACCCACCTGCCGGCCCTCGGAGCGCTCCTCGCCGCCCTCGCCGCACCCGCCTCCGCCGACGCGGGGCCGGCCGCGGCGTCACCGGAGGTGCTCGCCCGGGGCGAGCAGGTGATGCGCCGCTTCTGCCTCTCCTGCCACGGATCGCCGGAGGGCAGGCCGAAGGTGGAGGACCCCATTGGCCCGCGGCTCCGCCCGGAGATCTGGGGCGACCCCGCGCGGGCCTACGACGCCATCGGCCAGCTCAGCCGGGTGAACCGGCGCATGGACCAGCCCTTCACCGGTTCCGACGACGACCGGCGCGCGCTCGCGGCCTGGCTGGCCCACCGGGCAGCCGGGAACGTCGAGCCACCGTGGCGCAGGGCGGTGCCCTGGGCCCTGGGAGGCGCGTCGCTCCTCGCCACCGGCCTGCTCCTCGCGCGGATCCGCCGGCGCGGCTAGGGCGCCCGCCCTACCCCTTCGCGAAGACCTCCGCGAAGAAGTCCTCCATCGCCTTCCAGCTGCGACGGTCCGCCGCCGCGTTGTAGGCGGCGCCCTTCGAGTTGTCGTTGCCGGCGCCCACGATGGTGAAGGAGTGGACGGCGCCGCCGTACTTCACGAGCTGCCAGTCGACGCGGTTCGACCGCAGCTCCTGCTCGAACGCCTTCAGGTCGGCCTCGGAGACGAACGGGTCGTCGGCACCGTGGAGCGCGAGCACCTTCCCCTTGATGTTCTTCCCGTCGGCCGGGGTCGGGCTGTCGAGACCGCCGTGGAAGGAGACCACGCCGACCACCTTCGCGCCGGCCCGTGCCAGCTCGAGCACGGTCGTGCCGCCGAAGCAGTAGCCGATGGCGGCGATGCGGTCCGGATCCACGTTCGGCTGGCGCGCCAGCTCGTCGAAGCCGGCCACGACCCTTTCCCGGAGCAGCTTGCGATCGGCCTTGTACTTGCCGGCGAGCGGGCCGGCCTCCTTCCCGGTCGCCGGACGGACGCCCTTCCCGAAGATGTCGGCGGCGAAGGCGACGTAGCCCATCCGGGCGAGCTGCTCGGCCCGCTTGCGGGTGTCGGCGGAGACGCCGAGCCAGTCGTGGACCACGAGGACCCCCGGCTTCCGCGCCGGACCTCCCGACTCGTAGGCCAGGAAGCCCTCGAGCACGGTGTCCCCCTGCTTGTACTCGACGACCTTCGTGACGATCTCGGCGCGGGCCGTGGTCACGAGGAGCCCCAGCGCCACGGCGAAGGCGAATCGGAGTGCGTGCACGTGTTCATCCTTTCGTTCGTTCCCCTGGCGCACCGTTCTAACGACGCCTGGCCGGGGCAGCCACCGGGAGTGGGTCAGGGTGTAGACTCCCGCCCCCCCGTGACCTCCGACCCCTACTCCTCGCTTCGATACGCCGAGTACCGGGCCTTCCTGGGCGCCATGGCCGCCGTCTTCGCGGCCACCCAGATCCAGACCGCGGTGCTGGGGTGGCAGGTCTACGAGCTGACGGGCGACCCGCTCTCGCTCGGCCTCGTCGGCCTCTCGGAGGCGGTCCCGTTCCTCTCCCTCACGCTCCTCGGGGGCTGGCTCGCCGACCGGGTGGACCGCCGTCTCATCGCGCTCGTGAGCCTCGTCGCCATCGCCGGGAGCGGGGCCTGGCTCCTCGCCACGAGCCTCGGTCCCGGGCGCTCGCCGCTCCCCCTCTACGGCGCGCAGGCGCTGGCCGGGCTGGGGCGCGCCTTCTTCCGGCCGGCCTCGGCGTCACTCGGCACCGAGCTCGTGCCGCGCGAGCACTACCAGAACGCGGCGACCTGGCGCTCCTCCATCTTCCACACCACGATGATCGCCGGCCCCGCCGCGGGCGGGGCCCTCATCGCCATCGGGGGCCCCCGGCTCGCCTACGCGGTGGAGATGGGGCTCCTCGGGGTGGGGCTCGCGGCGCTCCTCGCCGTGGCGCCGCGGCCGCGGGCGCCGGTGGCGCGGCGCCACCCGTTCACCGAGATCGGCGCGGGGGTGCGCTTCGTCTTCCGGGAGCCGCTCCTGCTCGGCCCGCTCAGCCTCGACCTCTTCGCCGTCCTCTTCGGCGGCGCCACTGCGCTCCTTCCCATCTTCGCGAAGGACGTCCTGCACGTCGGCGAGGTGGGCTTCGGCTGGCTGCGGGCGGCGCCGGCCATCGGGTCGGTGGCCACCTCGCTCGCCCTCACGCGGCTCGGCCACTTCCAGCGCGCCGGCCGGGCCATGCTCGGCTGCGTGGCCCTCTTCGGCGTCACCTGGATCGCCTTCGCGCTCTCCCGGAACTACTGGCTGTCGGCGGCGCTGCTCGTCGCCGGCGGAGCGCTCGACGCGGTCTCGGTGGTGCTGCGGAGCACGCTCGTGCAGACCTTCACCCCGCAGGAGATGATGGGGCGGGTCTCCGCGGTGAACAGCCTCTTCATCGGCTCCTCGAACGAGCTGGGCGCCTTCGAGAGCGGCCTCGCGGCGCGGATCTTCGGCACGGTCCCCTCGGTGGTCCTGGGCGGCACGATGACGCTCGTCACCGTGGCGCTCGTGGCCTGGCGGGCCCCGAGGCTGCGCACCCTGGGGCGGATCGCCTAGATTGCCCGCATGCCCGATCTCCCCTTCCCGGTCGAGAGCCGCCTGCCGGGCGTCGGCACCACCATCTTCACGGTGATGTCGCGCCTCGCCACCGAGTGCGGCGCCATCAACCTCTCGCAGGGCTTCCCCGACTTCACCGCGGAGCCGGAGCTCTTCGACCACGTGGCCCGCCACATGCGCGCCGGTGAGAACCAGTACGCACCCATGGCCGGGGTCCCCGCCCTGCGCGAGGCCATCGCCGCCAGGTCGGAAGGGCTGTACGGGACCCGCTACGACCCCGAGCACGAGGTCACCGTCACGGCGGGGGGCACCCAGGCCCTCTTCACTGCGGTCACGGCGCTCGTGCGCCCCGGGGACGAGGTCGTCGTCCTCGAGCCGGTCTACGACTCCTACGTCCCGGCGATCGAGCTGGCCGGCGGAAAGGTCGTCCGCGCCGCGCTCTCGCCCCCGGGCTACCGGCCCGACTGGGAGGCCATCCGGCGCCTCGTCGGGCCGCGCACGCGGATGATCCTGGTGAACAGCCCGCACAACCCGACCGGATCGATCCTGCGCCCGGTCGACCTCGACGCGCTCGCGGCCATCGTCCGCGGCACCCGGATCGTGGTGGTGTCGGACGAGGTCTACGAGCACATCGTCTTCGACGGGGCCCGCCACGAGAGCGTCTCGCGCCACCCGGAGCTCGCGGCCCGCTCCCTCGTGGTGGGGTCGTTCGGCAAGACCTTCCACGTCACCGGCTGGAAGGTGGGCTGGGCGCTCGCCCCGCGCGCGCTCATGGCCGAGTTCCGCAAGGTCCACCAGTTCGTGGTCTTCACGGTGAACACCCCGGTCCAGCTCGGGTTCGTCGACCACATGGCCGACCCGCGCCGCTGGCTCGACCTTCCGGCCTTTTACGAGAGGAAGCGCGACCTCTTCCGCGCCGGCCTCGCGTCCACGCGGCTCGAGCCCCTCCCCTGCGCCGGGACCTACTTCCAGCTGGCGAGCTACGCTCGGGTGAGCGACGAGCCGGACACGGTGCTCGCCGAGCGGCTGACCCGGGAGATCGGCGTGGCCGCCATCCCGGTCTCGGCCTTCTTCGCGGACGGCCGGCAGGACCGGGTGCTGCGCTTCTGCTTCGCGAAGTCGGACGACACGCTCTCCCGGGCCTGCGAGCGGCTCGGGAGGCTGTGACGCGGAAGGCGCCGTGACTCACTTCAGCTCGAAGTAGGCGCGGGCCCCGCCCTCCTTGCGGGCGCGCTCCCCCCCGGCGGCGACGAACACCCGCCCGGGGTCGAGTTCCCCTCCGGCGAGCAGCCGCTCGCGCGCCGCGTCGGCGCGCCGGGCGGCGAGCTCCCGGTAGGCCTCCGGAGGCACCTCCGAGGCTGCCGCCAGGGCGGCCTCCATCTCCTCCGGGGCGACCTTCTCCCTCGCCGGCTTCCTCGCCCCGTCGGATTCGGCACCCGGCACGGGAGGGAGCGCGGAGAAGGCGGCGGCCAGCCAGCGCGGGTACTCGTCGGGAGCGACCTTCACGTCTTCGAGCGCGAGACCGGGCTGCTTGCGGTGCAGCTCGTTCCACTTGGCCCGCCGGACGGCGAGCGCCGCCTGCTCCTTCCGGAGCGTCTGGCCGTCGGACACCTCGCTGGCCGAGCCCTCCACCTCGAGCCGCAGGGCCGGGCGCTCGCGCAAGGCCTTGCCGAGGACGGCGAGGGTCTGCTCGGCCGCCGGGTCGATCGCGGCGCTCCCGGCCGGGAAGTCGACGCGCTCCAGGTTGGTGGAGGTCCCGCCCCCGAACATCCGTCCGAGCGCCGCGAAGGGCGCGGTCAGGAGCTTGGTGAAGAGGTTCCCGACGGCCTTCCAGACCATGCGACCCACCGAGAAGTCGGGGTCGTCGATGGATCCGGAGACGGGCACGTCGATGTCGATGACCCCGTCCTTGTCGGTGAGGACGGCGAGGCCCAGCTTCACCGGGAGCGAGGTGACGTCCGGCCCGGGCCGCTCCTCCCCGAGGGTGAACTGGTCGATGCGGGCCAGGTTCTGGGCCTCGAGCCTCCGCTGCCGGACCGCGTAGCGCAGGTCGAGATCGAGCTTCCCCTTCTGCAGCTCGTAGCCGGCGTACTTCTCCACGTAGGGACCGAGCGGGGTCAGGTCGACGGCGTGGGAGCGGATGGCGAGGTCGGTGGCGTCGCCCAGGAAGCGGGGCTGCAGGGTGCCCGACACCGAGATCGGCGCACCGCCCACCTTGGCGTCGACCTGGACCCTGGCGCTCGATCGCGGCTCGGAGGAGAGGCCGCGGACCACGACGGTCAGGTCGGTCATCTCGAGCGCGGCGGGCGGCTTCACCGATCGGTCGACGAGCGAGGCCCGGCCGTTCGTGACCTGGAGCATGCCGACGGACCAGCGCTGCGGCGTCCCACCCTCCGGCGCCGGACCCTTCGCGGCGGGCCGGAGAGGCTCCGCCGCGGGCGCCCCCTCGCCCTCCTTCGCCTCCGCCGGCGGCTGCTCGCGCCGCGCGACGACGTCGAGGTTCCGGACCTTGTCCTCCCAGATCACCGCCTTGAGCCGGGGCTCGAGCAGGCGGACCGAGCGCAGAGCCGTGCGGCCCGGCGCCGCGTCGACGCCCTCCAGCCGCAGGCTCTTCCAGCGCAGGAACTCCTCGCCGCGCCTCCCGTCGGCCATGCGCAGCCCGTCGAGCCGGACGTCGCCGCGGAATGCCCAGACCGGCTGGGCGCCGGAGGCGTCGAAGGTGGCGTGCCCCTTCATTCCCAGGACGGCCTCCTCGAGGCGGGCCTCGAGCGCGGTGGCCAGGTACGGCGTGAGCGGCGCGAGGTCGAGCTGGTCGATGGCGAGGTCGAGGTCTCCGGAGCGCATCATGGGCCGGAGCTTGCCCTGGGCCGAGAGCGCTCCCTTGCCGTCGACCCGCGCCACGGCGTCGATGGTCGCGGTGGCGCCCTTCTCCGACGAGAGCCCGCGCAGGAGGAGCTTCTCCAACGCGACCTGGACCTTCACCGGCGGCGACGGGACGGCGTCCTCCACCTCGAACCGCACCCCCTTCACGTCGACGTCGTCGAGCCGGAAGCTGGGAACCGCTGCGGGCGGCGCGCCAGCCTCCGCTGGAGCGGGTGGCGCTTCCGACGGCGGCCCGAGCAGCTTCACGAGTTCGATCGACCCGTCCGGCTCGCGGCGCAGGCGGATCCGCCCGCCCTCGAGGGCCATCCGGCCGATCGCGGTCTCCCGGGTGAGCACGTCCGCGTGAAAGCCCGAGACCTCGTAGACGGGGAGCTCGATCACCGGGTCGCCCTCTCCCCGGGGACCGACGACGAGGTCCCGGAGCGAGAGCGACCCGTCCACGATCTTCACCATCCGCTTCTCGGTTCCCCACTCCAGGTCGTAGGTCGCCTTGAGGCCGAGGAATCCCTTGCGGACCTCCGCGCTGGTGGCGTCCTGGTAGTAGGGCGCGTACTTGGGGAGCGTCAGCCCCTCGAAGGTGAAGGTCCCCTTCGAACGGATGGGTTCGATGAAGACGTTTCCGCTCCAGCTGAACTTCTCCCCGGACTCGGTGCGCCCGGAGAAGGTGTACGGGCTCTGGTTGTCCCGGCGGCGCGTCCGGAAGTTCCGGAGGTCGAGCGTCACCGGGCCGACCGTGGTGTCGAAGGGCCGGCGCCGGGAGCGGTCGCTGAAGTCGATCTGGGCCTCGGTGACGGCGAGGTGACCCACGGCGAAGACGATGCCGTTCGGGTCGGGTGGGGGAGGCGGCTTTCCGTCGTCGGCGGCGGCGCGGCGGAGGATGTCGGCCACGTTCAGCTCGCCCCGCGCGTCGAGCCCGGCGTGCAGGTAGGGCCGGTCGACGAGGAGCTCCTCCACCCCCACTTCCTTGCGCAGCATGCCGAGGAGCGCCACGTTCACGTAGAGCCGGTCGAGCGAGGCGAGGCGGGTGCCGTCGCGGTCCTTCACCAGGAACCCCTCGACGGTGAGGGAGAGGGCGAAGGGGTTCACCCGCACCTTCTCGACGCTCACCGGCCGTTCCGTGAGCGCGCCGACGTGCTTCAGGATCTGCCCCTTCACGATGCCGGGGGCGACGAGGAATCCCAGGATGGCGTAGAGCGCGACGGCGCCCAGGAAGGAGGCGAGGACGAACCGTCCCCGGCTCCACGTTCGGGTCTTCATCGGAGGCTCCCGCGCACCAGCGAATCGATCCCCTTGGGGGTGAGCCCGGCCTCGTCGAGCAGCATGCCCCACGTCACCTTGCCGGAACGGAAGCGCGCGAGGACCTCGGCGGGCGTCACCCGGAGCCGCGGCGCGAGCAGCGTCGAGAGGATCACCTCCGTGCTCGAGGCGCCGGCCTTGCGGAGCGCGGCGAGCGAGGCCGCCGTGGCCCCCAGCCGGCTCGCGAGGACGTCGTCGACGGCGATGGCGGAGAGCTCGGCGGGCGTCCCGCCGCGGGCGAGCGTCGCGGTGAAGGGCTCACCGAGCCCTGCCGTCCCGGTCTCCGCGAGGGCGGCCTTCCAGGTCCCCTTCGCCCCCTTCGCCGAGAGGAGCACGTCGGGGGGGCGTCCCGTGCGCGCCCCCGCCCAGAACGCGATCCACATGTCGTCGGGCGACACCCCCGCCATGGCGTCCTGCACGAGCGTCGCCTTGCCCACGCCGTAGGCGGCCGAGAGGAGCGAGCTCCGCGTCGTCGCCAGGATGTAGGGGTCGGCGGCCGCCGGCTTGACCGGGTCGAAGACGCGGTTCGTGTAGCAGTGGCAGGCGGCGGTGGACTCGGGCGGAGCTGCGCCCGCCGGAGGCGGAAGGGCGGCGAGGAGGAGCACGACGGTGGCGGGACGCATGCAGAGTCTCCCGGGCGGGGGCTTCCCTTGGCGCCCTCCTGCTTTCATAGTCCCCTCCATGCGTGATTCCACCCCCGATCTCAACGACATGCGGGTCTTCGCCGCCGTCGGCACCCGCAAGAGCTTCACAGCCGCCGGCGTCCAGCTCGGGATGCCCAAGGCGACGGTGAGCCGCAGGGTGAGCAGCCTCGAGCGCCGCCTCGGCGTCCGGCTGCTCCAGCGCTCCACGCGCCAGGTCAACCTCACCGACGCCGGACGCGCGTTCCTGGAGCGGTGCGTGCGGATCGAGGAGGAGGTCTCCGACGCGGAGGCCACCGTGCGCCAGCTCGGGTCCGGGCCTCGGGGCACGCTGCGGGTGAGCTGCCCCTTCTCGCTGGCGCGGACGATCCTCCTGCCCTTCCTGCCCGACTTCCTCCGCCAGTACCCGGAGGTCCGCGTCGCGCTGACCCTGAAGAACCAGCCCGAGGACCTGGTCGGCCGCGGCGCCGAGGTGGCCATCACGCCGTGGCCGCTCCCCCCCACCCGCCACGCCACGCGCCTCCTCGGGACCATGCAGACCCGGCTCTACGCCAGCCCGGCGTATCTCAAGTCCCGCGGCCGGCCCGCCGCGCCCCACGACCTCTCGGGCCATCCCACCCTCCTCTACGCCGGTGGAGGTGGTCCGCCTCGCCTCTCCTGGCAGCTCCAGTCCGGTCCGCGCACCGAGACGGTCCCGCTCTTCCCCGCTCTCGTGTGCAACGACTACGGCCCGCTCCACGCCGCGGCGCTGGCCGGAGTCGGCATCGTGGGGAGCGGCCGCCTCCTCGTCGAGGACGCGGTCCGGTCGGGAGCGCTCGTGCCGGTGCTCCCGGAGTGGACGAGCATGCCGGTCGAGATCCGCGTGGTCTTCCCGTCGCGCAGCGGACTCTTCCCGCGCACCCGCGCCCTCATCGACCTGCTCGCCAGCCGCGCGAGTCCCCTCATCGAGGGGGCCGAGGAGATGGCCGGCGTCGAGGGCACCCCCGGGGCCCGTCCGCGGAGGAAGGCGTGATCGCGCCGCTCCTCGCCGCCCTGCTCCTCGCCGCCCCGGGGCCCGGGAGGCCCATCGCACTCACAGTGAGCGGCGGCGTGTCGCTCGGCGCCTACCAGGCCGGCTACCTCTACTACTCGCTCGCCGTGCAGCGGGTGAATCCGGGAATGTCCCGGGTGATCGTGGCCACGGGGGCCTCGGCGGGAAGCGTGAACGCGCTCCTCGCGCTGCGCACGTCGTGCGCCGCGGCCGGCCTCGATCCGGAGCAGAGCCTCTTCCACCGGGTCTGGGTGCCGATGGGGCTGCGGCAGCTCTTCCAGCCGGACTCGCGGAGCCCCATCGCCGCGTTCTCGCAGCGCAGCTTCGCCGAGGTCGGGAGGATGGTGGAGGAGGAGCTGGCCCAGGGCCTCCCCACCGACTGCGACGTGGTGCTCGGCATCGCCACCTCGCGCCTCTCGCCCCGCCTGCTGGAGGCCGCGGAGGGACGGCTCCGGGCCCCGGTCACCGAGGAGCACTTCGTCGTCCGCATCCGGGGACGGGGACCGGGGCTGATGCCGCTCGTCACGAATTACGTCGACCCCGACGCGGTGGACGAGCAGGCCCTGCTTCCCGAGCGGCCCGACGGGAGCATCCCGTTCCCCGGGCTCCTCGACGCGGTCATCGCCTCGACCTCCTTCCCCGCCGCGTTCCCACCCCGGGCCGTGCGCCACTGCGTGGTGAGGACCCGCGGCAGGTCCCCGCCCTTCTGCCCGGAGGACGCGGCCGAGTCCGCCCTCTTCGTGGACGGAGGCGTCTTCGACAACTCCCCGCTCCGGCTCGCGGCCACCTACGCCGCGAGCGGCCTCGTCCGCACCCCGGGGAAGCAGCTCGCATGGCGCGACGCCCCCCTCCTCTCCGAGTCGCATGCGCCGCCCTCCGACGTGGCCTTCGCCTTCCTCTCCGCCGACGCCGAGGCCTTCCCGAACGAGTCCTCGAGCCCGGCCGGCGCCGACGGGTCGCTCCTGCCGCTGCTCGCGCACCAGGTCGGTGGCTTCGTGGACAGCGCCCGCTCGCGCGAGCTCGTCCTGCTCATCCAGGACTACCCGGCCACGGCGGAGGGGCTCATCTTCCCGCGCCGCCACGTCCCGGCCGCCAGCTCCCCGATGTACGCGTTCTTCGGATTCTTCGACCGCGGCTTCCGCGCCTACGACTTCGCCCTCGGCATGCACGAGGCCCGGAAGCAGCTCGCCGAGTTCACCCTGCCGACGCTTCCCGCCGCGGTCCGGGAGGGCTTCACCTGGCCCGAGGACACCTCCGGGGCGCGGGCCGCCTCCGCCTCCTGGGCCTCCTTCGCCTGCCTGAACGCGGCGCTCGAGGACGCCCCGGATGCCGCGGCCCGCTGCGCCGGCGACGACCTCGCGCGCACCCGGATCCTCGTGCAGGTGTCCATCGACCGGCTCTGGGACCGCTGCCGCCCCGATGGCGACTGGCACCCGTCGCCCTCCGGCTTCCGGGCCTGCGCCCGGCCCCAGCAGGGAGGGCCGCCGCCGCGGGTGGCCGGGATCACCGCCACGCCCGACTGGCGGCGCGCGCCCGACGAGTCCGAATCGACGCAGGTGACGCGCCTCCTCGCCGCCTACGGGTACGACTGGACCGACATCGACGTCCCGCCCGGGGCTCCCCCCGAGATCGCGCTCGCCGCGCTCCGCGCCGAGCTCGCCGAGGTCGCGGGACACCTGGCTCGCTCGCAGCCCACCTTCGGCGAGAAGGTCGCGGTGGGCGCCGCGGGCAAGCTCGCGGTGAACCTCTTCTACTACGTGCCCCCGCGCCGGATCGCCTGGATCACGCTGGGACGCTCCCTCGAGCTCGGGATGGACTGGGCGGTGACGGAGCTCTCCTGGCTCCGGCTCACGGGGGCCCTCCAGGCGCAGAACCTCCTCGCGTCGTTCGGCTCGAACGCCTCCCCCATCGCCTTCACGCCGCTCGTCGGCCTCGACGCCGTGCCCCGGGAGATCGGGTCGGCCGCACTGCAACCGTCGTTCCTGGCCCGGGGCGGCTGGGTCCTCGCGCCCTCCGACGACTTCGGCGGGTCTCCGTGCGAGGGCTCCGACCGCGTCACCCCGGGCGGGTGCACGCGCCCCGTCCTCGAGGCCGGCGCCGCGCTCGCGGTCACCGGGATCCTGCGCGTCCAGCTCATGGCGTCCTGGTACCCACCGGCGCGCGGCGCGCCCGGCCTGTGGGCGCTGAACCCGTCGCTCGGCTTCCAGATCGGGTTCTAGGGGACCGCGCCGGGGAGCCCGCCGGTCGTGATCCGGCCGGCGTGGCTGTAGACGTTGAGCCGGTCGCCGCGGGCGAAGCCGACGAGCGTCACGCCCGCCGACCGGGCCAGCTCGACCGCGAGGGAGCTCGGCGCCGAGACCCCGGCCACGACCGGAACCCGAGCGGCGGCCGCCTTCTGCACGATCTCGAAGCTGGTCCGGCCGCTCACCGCGAGCACGCGCACGCCCGACGGCGGCCCTCCCGGCCCGCGGCGAAGGAGCGCTCCCACGACCTTGTCGACGGCGTTGTGCCGGCCGACGTCCTCGGCCGAGGCGAGGAGGAGGCCGCCATCCGCGAAGGCCGCCGCGGCGTGCAGCCCCCCGGTGCGGGAGAAGACCGGCTGCAGGCCGGCCAGGCGCGCCATGCACTCGAGGACCTCCGCGGCGGTGACCGGACCGCCGTCCTGCACCGGCGCGCACCGGTCGAGGAGCCCGTCGATGCTGCGCCGCCCGCAGACCCCGCAGGCGGAGGTGGTGGTGGTCCAGCGCCGCCCCTCGAGGACGCGCTCGACGTCGATGCGGTGGCCGCCGGCGGAGTGGACGTCGATGACGTTCCCGTACCCCTCCTCTCCCGGACGGCCGCAGTGCGCGACCGAGCCGACGTCGGAGGCGCCGGCGATCATCCCCTCCGCGAAGAGGAACCCGAGGGCGAGATCCCCGTCGCCCCCGGGCGTGCGCATGGTGACGGCCACGGTGTCGCCGTCGACGCGGATCTCGAGCGGCTCCTCCACCGCCACCGCGTCGGACCGGCGATCGGCGCGGCCCGCCTCCACGCGCACCACCTCGATGGGGGTGGTGGTTCCGGGGCGAGGGGGAGCGGCGTCGGACACCTCGGGCCTCCTCAGGCCGCCCCGGCGAGCACGTCGCGGAGCGCCGCCACCACGAGCGCGCTCACCCGCGCGTGCTCCACCTTCCACTGCGCG
>JBAVCR010000246.1:0-2301 GCA_049586815.1 Anaeromyxobacteraceae bacterium | reverse complement strand
GGGCAACCCCGGCGCGCGCTCGGGCAGGCCTCCCGGACCCGACCACGATCGGGCCAGGACCGCGGCGGCGCCGCCCACGCCGTCGCGCATCGCGGTCACGTTCCCGTTCACGGCGCAGTCGCCGAGTGCGACCACGAGCCGCGTGCGTCCGCGCACCCGGGCGAGGAGGGTCGCGTCCTCGTCGGTGGCCACCGCCCCCTCGACGAGGCAGACGTCGACGTCCTCCGGGTAGTCCTTCACGTCGTTCAGGGGCGAGTAGACGAGGTCGAGGCGCGGCGCGAGGTCGAGCAGCCGGCCGTCGAGGTCGAGGAGCGACATGTGGCACCCGGAGCAGCCGCCCAGCCACAGGGTCGCGAGGCGCAGCCGTCGCGTGCCCGGACCGAGCGGCGCGGGCCCGGGAACGGATGGCCGGTCCCGGCGCGGGAGCAGCCCCTGGGAGGCGAGCGACTTCTCGAAGAGGGCCCCGGTGGGACAGGCGGAGACGCAACGGCCGCAGTCGGTGCAGGCGCGGCTCACGCCCCAGGTGGCGCCGTCGGTGGCGATGCGGGAGGTGCTCCCGCGCCCGACCACCGCGAGCGCGTGGGCGCCCTCCAGCTCGGAGCAGGCGCGCACGCAGCGGGTGCACAGGATGCAGCGCCCCGGGTCGAGGGCGAAGCGGGACCGCGAGGCGTCCACCGGGGCGCGCGGCGCCTCGACCCCGATCCGGACCGCGTCGAGCCCGGTCAGCGTCCCGAGATCCTGGAGCGCGCAGCGCCCGCTGGCCGGGCAGGAGGCGCAGACGTGATGACCTCCCGCGAAGAGCATCTCCGCCACGGCCCGGCGGTGGGCGCGCAGGGCGGGTGTGGCGGTGGCGACGCGCATCCCGGCGCTCGCCGGGGTCGCGCAGGCAGGGACCGGCTGCGGGTGACCCTCGACCTCCACGAGGCACACCCTGCACGAGGCCACCTCGGAGAGCCCCTCCATGTGGCAGAGGGACGGGACGAGGATGCCGGCGGAGTGGCAGGCGTCGAGCAAGGTGCCGCCCTCCGGGACCGGAACCTCCCTGCCGTCGATGCTCAGGCTCGCCGTGAAGGTCCCCACGAGGAGCATCGTACGCCCGCGCGCCGGCCTGCTGCGGTCGAGGGCGGGGCACGGCCTCTCCGGGATCCTGCCCCCAACGGCCTAGCCGGACGGCGAGGCCCCGGGAGGGGCCTGCAATAGTCTTGTCCAGGCGGCGTCCAGCCTTATGTGCAGGTGCACATGACCTTCCTGACCACCGGTCTCGGCCCCCTCGACCGCGCGCACCGCGACCTCGACCGGTGCCTCCGCGACCTGCGCGTCGCCTTCCTGGCCCGGGATGCCCGGGAGCTCCGCGGCAGGTCGTGCCTCGTCGTCGAGAAGCTCGCCGAGCACTTCGCGGACGAGGAGCAGCTGATGCGGGCGTCGGGATGGCCGCAACTCGCGCCGCACATGGGGCGCCACGCCCGGCTCCTCGCCCACGCGCGCCGCTTCGAGCAGGAGGTGGTGCGGCGAGGGATCACCCACCACGTCGCGTCGTGGGCCCTCACCCGGCTGCCCGAGATGGTGCGCTTCCACATGGTGACGAGCGACTACGGGTTCGGGGTGTGGCTCTCGGCGCAGCGCCAGGGGTCGCACCGGATCCACTGATCTCCATCGCCTCGTGCTCGCGTGCGCGCCGGCGGGCAGGTACCCTGTCGCCGTGAAGCCCGCGAGGAACGAGAGGCCGCCCACGGGGCGCCGGCGCATCGCGGCGGTCATCGGGCTCGTCGTGCTCGCCTCGGCCGGCGCCGTGACCTGGCAGGCGACCCGGCGGACCCGGAAGCCGCCTGCCGCCCCGGTCTTGCCGGTCGCGCCGATGGCGACGAGCCCCGAGGCCCCTGCGCCCGCCGGGGCGGCGGCGGAGGGAGGCGACGCCAGGGGCGGGCTCGCGGCAGCGCGGGCATCACTCTCCTGTGGAGATGCGACGGGGGAGGCGGTCTTCGTCGCCGCCGAGCGGGCGCTCGGATCCCTGTCGTGCCCGGAGGGGCAGGGGCAGCTTCGCCTGGCCGACGGTCGCGAGCTGCTCGGGCGCACCCTGCCCGGCGCTCCGCCGGGGACGTCGGTGCTCACGATTCCAGGAGCAGCGGCCCCGTTCGTGTCCATCGGCGCCGCGACCTCGCTCGCCGACGGTGCGCCGCTCCTCGTCGGGCTCGACGGCGCCGGACCGTCGACCGTGGCCGAGGCGACGGCGCGCGGCCTCACGTCGCAGGACGGCACGGCCTACCTGAAGGTCGCCGACGCCGCCGGCCCCCTGGCAGGAGC
>JBAVCR010000245.1:0-2774 GCA_049586815.1 Anaeromyxobacteraceae bacterium | reverse complement strand
CGCTCCTCCCGGGCCACGATCACCTTGCCGCACTCGAGGACCGGGAGCCCCTTCTCCTTGCAGAAGGCCCGCATGAGCCGGTTGCCGGCCAGGCAGGTCCGCGCCTTGCGGCTGTCGGGGGCGTAGTAGATGCCGGCGTGGAGCACCCCGGAGTTGCGCCCGGAGGCGTGCCGCCCCAGGGCCGGCTCCTTCTCCAGGACGAGCACGTCGGGCGCGCCGCGCCGGGCGAGCTCCCTCGCGAGCGAGAGACCCACGATGCCTGCCCCGACGACGACGATGCCGGCGCGATCCGCGGTCACCGGGCGATGCTAGCCGAGAAGGCGCCGTCCGGTTAGATCGAAGCTCCCACCGACCCAGGAGGTCCTTCGTGTTCCGAGCGATCCTCGTCGAGAAGAGCGATGCCGGCCAGGCCGCGCGCCTCACCGAGCTCCCGGAGACCGCGCTCCCCGCGGGGGACGTGCTCCTCCGGGTCCTCCGCTCCACCCTGAACTACAAGGACGCCCTCGCCATCACCGGGAAGGCCCCGGTGATCCGCAAGTTCCCCATGGTGCCCGGCATCGACGGGGCCGGGGAGGTGGTCGAGTCCTCCCACCCATCCTTCCGGGCCGGCGACCGGGTGCTCGTGAACGGCTACGGCGTGGGGGAGGCGCACTGGGGCTGCCTCGCCGGGCTGGCGCGCCTCGACGGGAGCTGGCTCGTGCCCATCCCGGCGGCGTTCACGCCGGCGCAGGCCATGGCCGTGGGCACGGCCGGCTACACCGCCATGCTCTGCGTGATGGCGCTGGAGCGGCACGGGGTGACCCCGGATCGCGGCGAGGTGCTCGTGACCGGCGCCGCGGGCGGCGTGGGCAGCGTGGCCGTCGCGCTGCTCGCGAAGCTCGGCTACCGCGTCGTCGCCTCGACCGGGAGGGCCGCCGAGGCGCCTTACCTGACCGCGCTCGGCGCCGCCGAGGTCATCGACCGGGCCACGCTGTCGGCACCGGGCAAGCCGCTCCAGAAGGAGCGGTGGGCCGGCGTCGTCGACTCGGTCGGGAGCACCACGCTCGCGAACGCCTGCGCCACCACCCGCTACGGAGGCACCGTGGCCGCCTGCGGGCTCGCCGGCGGCATGGACCTGCCCGCCACCGTCGCGCCCTTCATCCTGCGCGGGGTGACGCTCGCCGGGGTGGACAGCGTGATGGCTCCCATGGCGCTGCGCCTCGAGGCGTGGAGCCGCCTCGCCCGCGACCTCGACCCGGTCCGGCTCGCCTCCATCACCCGCGAGATCCCCCTCGGCGAGGCCATCGGCACGGCGGCCGACCTGCTCGCGGGGAAGGTCCGGGGGCGCGTCGTCGTCGACGTGACCCGGTAGGCCGCATGGGGAGGTCGCTGCGCGCCGCCGTCCTGCTCGCCGCCGGGCTCCTCCTGCCGGGGGCGGCCCGCGCGTACGAGGAACGGGTCCACCAGCTCATCGGGGAGCGGGCCCTGCCCCGCGACCTGCCGCAGGGGCTCGTCCGCCCCACGCAGGCCGACGTGGACGAGCTGCGCATCGCCACCTGGCGCGCCGGCGCCTCCCATCCGGACCCGGCGGTGCGGGCCCGCTTCCTCGCCCTCTACCCGTCGGAGGCGCGGTTCGACGCCTGGGCCTGGAAGGAGCTCCTCGGGCTCACCCCCGAGGCCAGGGTCGTCGGCGTCGACGAGCTGCCCGATCGCGGAGGGGACGCCCGCCTGGTCCTCGCCCTCTCGGCGCGCGATCCGGACGCCGACGGGCGGAACGTCGAGCGGTTCGCCCACGACGCGGACCGCCGGGTGCGGAAGGACGCGGCGGGGAAGCCCCTCCCGTTCGATCCGGCGCAGCTCCACATGGGAGCGCTCACCGGGCTCGCGAGCCAGGCCCACGCCCACTACGGGCTCCCGCGACTCGCCTTCTCCGACGCGCCGGAGGTGCTGAAGACCGAGCCGCGGCGCTGGGCCTGGCCTCCCGACGCCCAGGCCTTCGCCGCCGACTTCGCGGAGCTCCACACCGACGTCGCCCTCGCCGCGGCCCTCTCCGGCACGCCGGGCGGACGCTCCCTCGGCTTCCTCTGGGCCGGGGCGGCGCACCACTACGTCGAGGACGTGGCGAACCAGATCCACACGCTGCAGGCCGTCTACCCGTTCTTCCGCGACGCCAAGATCGAGAGCTGGAAGGAGAACGCGCTCTCCGTCTGGGGCCTCCTGCGCCCGCGCCCCGGGTTCGAGGAGATCGGGATCGGGATCATCAAGAACCACCACCTGTTCCTCGAGGACCTCTGGGGCGCGCGCGTCACCGACGCGGCGGCGGGGCGGCCGGTGGCCGAAGGCGTGCGCGCCGGGATGGCCGCGCTCGACGGAGGCGATCCCACGGAGGAGGCGGCGCTCGACGCGCTCCGGCTCGACCCGGCCGGCCCGTTCGCGCGCGCCATCGTCGACCGGCTCGTCGAGGTGTCGAGCCTGGAGGGCGCCGACGTCTACCTCGCCGCCCGCGACCTCGCCCGGCCCCGCCTCTCCCGCGCCCGCTACGTCTACGCCGCCGGCACCGCCGACGCCGAGCTGCGCGACGATCCCGATCCGGCGCGGCTGGCGCGCTTCTACGAGCTCGAGGCCCGCGGGTTCGGCCGCGCCGCGAGCGCGATCCGCCGGCACGTGCGCCTCCTCGAGGAGGCCGTGGGGCGAGGGGACGGTTCACCGGCCGGGCGCGAGGCGCTGCGACAGGCCGTGCTGGCGCGGCTCGTGGCCTCGCGGATCGCGGCCCGCGACGCCGCCGAGGCGCGGCT
>JBAVCR010000244.1:0-8901 GCA_049586815.1 Anaeromyxobacteraceae bacterium | reverse complement strand
CCCGCGTCCGCACCGCGCGGAAGCGGTTCGGCGCCGACGCCCGGGTCACCGCCGCGAGCACCTCGGGATCCCGGGTTCCCTCCGGGAGCGGGGCCGCCGCGAGGGTGAGGCGGCGGTGCCCCTTCACCAGCGAGATCTCGGCGAGCGGTGCCTCGTAGTGTGGCCCGCCGTCGAACGGGTCGATGCGGTTCACGTAGCGGAAGCCGATGCGGTGCAGCATGCGTCGGGCCGCCTCCGTGCCCGGCCCCACCTTTCCGAGCATCCGCTGCACCCGTGGCGGGAGCAGCGTGGCGTAGAGGTCGCCGGGCGGGAAGAGCTGCTGGATGAACTCCTTGCCCTTGCGGGAGAGCTTGTCGGCGTCCTGGTAGTCGAGCCCGGTGAAGCGGCGTCCGAAGCTCTCCCAGAAGGCGCTCCGCCCGCCCCGCTCGAGCGGCGGCATGAGCTCGGCGAGCACCGTCTTCCGGAAGCGGTCGGGGTGCATGGCCATGTAGAGGAAGCGCACGAAGGAGAGCTGCTTGCCCGGCTGGAGAGGCGACCGGCGCGCCCCCGGGTGCACCACCAAGCCACCGATCTCGGTGGGTCCGTCGAAGTGGAACCCGATGGAGAGCACCGCGTGCCGGAAGTGCCGGTCGAGGGTGGAGGAATAGTTCTCCCGCTCGGTGACGTCGAGGAACGTGCAAGGCGACTCGCGCGTGCCGTGCTGGGCGATGACCATCGACGTGCCGAGGACCCGCCGGCGCCGGAGATCCTCGAGGACGAACACGTAGCTCCGCCGCATGGGGTCGGCGATGCGCCCGGAGAAGCTCCGCACCGAGCGGTCGATGATGCCCGCCAGGGCGCGCGCGTCGGCCGGGAGGTTCACCGAGTTGAGCTCGCGGGCCAGCGAGCGGAGCGCAGGCAGGTCGGACTTCCGCACGTCGCGCACGAGGAGCACGGCCGGAGATTGGCACGGGCCAGGGCCCGTGTCATGAAGGTCGGATGCGATCGGTCGTGCAGCGGGTGTCCCGGGCCGCGGTGCGGGTGGACCGCCAGGTGGTGGGGGAGGTGGGGCACGGGCTCCTCGTCCTCCTCGGCGTGGCCGGGGACGACGGCCCCGACGACGCCCGCTGGACCGCCGACAAGCTGGCCCAGCTCCGCATCTTCGAGGACGACGCCGGCAAGATGAACCGGTCGGTGCAGGACGTGGGAGGCGGGATCCTCCTCGTCTCCCAGTTCACGCTGCTCGGCGACGCCCGCAAGGGGAACCGCCCGAGCTTCGTCGAGGCCGCGCCCCCGGACCGCGCCAGCGCGCTCTACGAGGAGGTGGCGGCGCTGCTCCGCGCCCGCGCCGTGCCGGTCGCCCAGGGCGTCTTCCGGGCCCACATGGAGGTCGAGCTCGTGAACGACGGGCCGGTCACCCTGCTCCTCGACTCGCGGCGCTGATGGGTCCGCGGTATCTTCACGGGACCCCAAGGCCCCCGGGCCGCACCCCAGCGAGGTGAAGCGTGGCGGACTGCCTCTTCTGCAAGATCGCGCGCAAGGAGATCCCGGCGAAGCTGCTCTTCGAGGACGAGGACGTGGTGGCCTTCGAGGACATCAACCCGCAGGCCCCCGTGCACGCGCTCGTGGTGCCGCGGAAGCACATCCCGTCGCTCAACGAGCTCGCCCCCGAGGATGACGCCCTCGTCGGGAAGATGGCCCGGGTGGCGGCCGCCATCGCGCGGGAGCGGGGCGTGGCCGAGGCCGGCTGGCGCAGCGTAGTGAACGTGGGCCGCGAGGGCGGGCAGCTCGTCTTCCACGTGCACATGCACTGCATGGGCGGCCGGCCCATGTTCTGGCCACCCGGATAGCGCCGCAGCGGTCAAGGTCCCCCGGTCGATTTTCGTGCCGCAGTGCGGCTTGAAGCCGGGGGCAGTCATCTGGGATCAAAGGTGATCCATGCCGCTCCTGCGCGTGAACAACCTGATCCTCCACTTCCGGGGCGTCACGGCCCTCTCGGACGTGAGCTTCGAGGTCCGCCGCGGCGCGCTGCACGCCGTCATCGGCCCGAACGGCGCGGGAAAGACCAGTCTCCTCAACTGCATCAGCGGCGTGTACCGCCCCCAGCGCGGGAGCATCCACTTCGACGGCGCCGACGTGAGCGCGCTCTCCCCCGCGGAGCGGACCAAGCTCGGCATCGCCCGGACCTTCCAGAACATCGCCCTCTTCCGGGGGATGACCGTCCTCGACAACCTGCTCATCGGGCGCCACGTGCACCAGCACGTGGGGGTCCTCTCCGGGGGCCTCTTCTACGGGAGGGCACAGCGGGAGGAGATCGCCCACCGCGAGGTGGTCGAGGACATCATCGACTTCCTCGAGATCCAGCACATCCGCAAGAAGGTGGTGGGCACGCTGGCCTACGGCCTCCAGAAGCGGGTCGAGCTGGCCCGCGCGCTCGCGCTCGATCCCAGGCTCCTCCTCCTCGACGAGCCCATGGCGGGGATGAACGCCGAGGAGAAGGAGGACATGGCCCGCTTCATCCTCGACATCAACGAGGACCGCGGGACCACCATGATCATGATCGAGCACGACATGGGCGTGGTGATGGACGTCTCGCACCGGGTCACCGTGCTCTCCTTCGGCGAGAAGATCGCCGACGGCACGCCCGAGGAGGTCCAGGGCGACCCCGCCGTGCAGGAAGCCTATCTCGGGCAGGCCCACGGATAGGCAGGGAGAACCCGTGGCCGACATCCTCGACCAGCTCCTCGGCAACGACACCTTCCCGAAGCTCCTCGTCCGCAACGCCGGGCTCCACCCCGACAAGGTGGCCATGCGCGAGAAGGAGTTCGGGATCTGGCAGCCATTCACCTGGCGTGAATACCACGACCACGTGCGCGACTTCGCCATGGGGCTCGTGGCCCTCGGCATGCAGCCCGGCGACAAGGTGGCCATCATCGGCGACAACCGGCCGGAGTGGGTCTGGGCCGAGGTGGCCGCCCAGGCCGCCGGCGGCGCCTCGGTGGGGCTCTACCAGGACTCCAACCTCACCGAGGTGGCCTTCGTCATCGACCACTGCGACGCCACCTTCGTGGTCGCCGAGGACCAGGAGCAGGTCGACAAGATCCTCGACATGCTCGAGAAGCTGCCCAAGGTGCGGAACGTCGTCTACGCCGACCCCCGCGGCCTGCGGAAGTACGACCACCCGAGGCTCCTCTCCTTCGAGGCGGTCGAGGAGAAGGGGCGGGAGCACCTCGGCCACCACCCGGGCGCCTGGGAGGAGCACGTCCGCCGCGGCCGGGTCGAGGACGTCGCCATCATCAGCTACACCTCCGGCACCACCGGGTTCCCCAAGGGGGCGATGCTCTCCTTCCGGAACCTGCTCTCGATGGCCCTGTCCCTGAACCAGGTGGACCCGAAGCTCCCCGGGGACGAGTTCGTCTCCTTCCTCCCGCTGGCCTGGATCGGCGAGCAGATGATGTCGCTCTCCTCCGCGCTCGCGGTGGGCTTCACGGTGAACTTCCCCGAGCAGCCCGAGACGGTGATGGAGAACATCCGGGAGATCGGCCCCCACGTGATGTTCGCGCCACCGCGCATCTGGGAGAACCTCACCTCCACGGTGCAGGTGAAGATCATGGACACCACCCCGTTCAAGCGCTTCATGTACGAGCGCTGGATGCCGGTGGGACGCAGGGTGGCCGACCTGCGCTTCCAGAAGAAGCCGGTCCCGGCCGGGCTGGCCCTGCTCCACAAGCTCGGGCACTGGGCGCTCTTCCGTGCGCTCAAGGACCGGCTCGGGTTCACCCACCTGCGCAGCGCCTCCACCGGCGGCGCCGCGCTCGGCCCCGACGTCTTCCGCTTCTTCCACGCCATGGACGTTCCGCTCAAGCAGATCTACGGGCAGACCGAGATCAGCGGGATCTCCTGCATCCACCGCGACGGCGACATCCAGTTCCACACCGTGGGCGTGCCCATCCCCGGCACCGAGGTGAAGATCTCGGACAAGGGGGAGATCCTCTCCAAGAGCGACGCCATCTTCCTCGGCTACTACAAGAACGACGAGGCGACCGCCGGCACGGTCTCCGACGGCTGGCTCCACTCCGGCGACGCCGGCTACCTCGCCGAGGACGGCCACCTGGTCGTCATCGACCGCATCAAGGACGTGATGCAGCTGGCCGACGGCACCCAGTACTCGCCCCAGTTCATCGAGAACCGCCTCAAGTTCTCCCCCTTCGTGAAGGAGGCGGTGGTGGTGGGGAAGGGGCGGCCGTACCTCACCGCCATGCTGAACATCGACATGGGCGTGGTGGGCAAGTGGGCCGAGAAGAACAAGATCTCCTACACCACCTACACCGACCTCTCCGCCAAGCCGGAGGTCTACGACCTGGTGCAGAAGGAGGTCGACCAGGTGAACGAGACGCTCCCGGCCGCCGCCTCGATCCGCAAGTTCGTCCTCCTCTACAAGGAGCTCGACGCCGACGACGAGGAGCTGACCCGCACCCGCAAGGTGCGGCGCGGCTTCGTGGAGGAGCGCTACAAGGTGGTCATCGACGCGCTCTACGGCGACCGCGGCGAGGTGGACATCGACACCACCATCAAGTTCCAGGACGGAAAGACCACCCGCATCCAGACCACGCTCCTCGTCCGCCGGCTGGGCGAGCCGGCGGGAAGGGCGGCCTAGGTGGAGTTCTTCCTCCAGCTGCTGCTCAACGGCATCGTGGTGGGGAGCATCTACTCCCTGGTGGGCCTGGGCTTCGTCGTCATCTACAAGTCGACGAGCGTGCTCAACTTCGCCCAGGGCGAGTTCCTGGTGCTCGGCGCCTACGTCTGCCTGACCCTCACCGTGCAGTACCAGGTGCCCTTCCTCTGGGCCTTCCTGCTCACGCTGGCCTTCTCGGCCGTGCTCGGCATCCTCACCGAGCGGCTCATCCTCCGCCCCATGATCGGCGAGCCGGTGATCTCGCTCATCATGGTCACCCTCGGTCTCTCCTCGCTGCTCAAGGCCATCATCCAGGGCATCTGGGGAACCGAGCTCCGCCCCTTCCCCGACATCTTCCCCGCCGAGCCGGTGAAGCTCGGCCCGCTGCCGGTCTCCCAGGGCTACCTCATCAGCCTGGGAAGCGTGGCCGTCCTCCTCGTCATCTTCACGCTCTTCTTCAAGTTCACCCGGGCCGGCGTGGCCATGCGGGCCACGGCCTTCTCCCAGCAGGTCTCCCTCTCCATGGGGATCTCGGTGAAGCGCATCTTCGCGCTGGCCTGGTCCATCGCCGCGGTGGTCTCGGCCATCGGCGGGGTGCTGCTGGCCGGGATCCGCGGGGGGCTCGACGGCGCCATGGCCTTCTTCGGCCTCAAGGTCATCCCGGTGGTGATCCTGGGCGGCCTCGACTCGATCGCCGGCGCCATCCTGGGCGGCCCCATCATGGGGATCCTGGAGAACCTGGCGGGCGGCTACCTCGATCCGCTGGTGGGCGGCGGGGCCAAGGAGGTGGCGCCCTTCGTGATCCTGGTGCTCATCCTCGGTTTCAAGCCCTACGGTCTCTTCGGCAAGATCAAGATCGAGCGGGTCTAGGGAGGACAACGGATGCGCTGCGGTGACTTCCGACAGAGCTACGCCGAGGACATGTCGCTCTTCGACTCGCCGCTCCCGCGGGTCCTCCTGGCCGGCCTGCTCGTCCTCCTGCTCGTGCTTCCCCAGTTCGCCACCACCTACTGGCTCGACGTGATGAACCGCATCGCCATCGCCATCATCGCGGCGGCGGGGCTGAACGTGGTCACCGGCTACACCGGCCTCATCTCGCTCGGGACCGCGGCCTTCCTGGCGGTGGGCGGCTTCGCCACCGCGGCGCTGGCCGGGAAGGCCGGACTCCCCTTCGTGGTGGTCATCCCGCTCGCCGGCCTGCTCACCGCGGTGGTGGGGCTGGTCTTCGGGATCCCGTCGCTCCGGCTGAAGGGGCTCTACCTGGCGGTGGCCACGCTGGCCGCCCACTACATCGTCGAGTTCACCGTCAGCCACTGGGACCACATGACCGGCGGCGTCAACGGCATCTCCATCCCGGCCGCGCAGTTCGCCGGGCTGGTGCTGTCCGACGACCGGAAGATGTTCTACCTGATCTTCCCGGTCACCGTCGGGCTGCTCTTCTTCACGAAGAACCTCTTCCGGACCAAGACCGGGAAGGCCTTCGTGGCCATCCGCGACCAGGACATCTCCGCGGCCGTCATGGGCGTGGACGTCTTCCGCTACAAGCTCCTCTCCTTCGCGGTCTCGAGCTTCCTCATCGGGGTGGCCGGGTCGCTGCTCGCCTACCAGGCGCGCATCATCAGCCCGGAGAACTTCCCCATCACGCTCGCCATCGACTACCTGGGCATGGTGATCATCGGCGGCCTGGGGTCGATCCTGGGCTCCATCTTCGGCGCCATCTTCATCACGCTCCTGCCCGAGGTGCTGCGGCTCGCCACCGACGCGCTCGGGAACTACTGGCCCGGCCTCATGGTCATCGTGGCCCCCATCAAGACCGGCGTCTTCGGCCTGGTGGTGATCCTCTTCCTCATCTTCGAGCCGGACGGCATGGCCGCCCGGTGGCACCACATCAAGGCGTACTGGAAGCTGTACCCGTTCTCGTACTAGCAGCCCGGCAGCGAGCCCCAGCGCAGTTGACCGTAAGTGATACAGGAGGACACATGACCCCACGCAAGTCCCTCGTAGCCATCGTCGCCTCGGCCCTGGCGATCCTCTCCCCGTCCTGGGCCCTCGCCCAGCAGGAGATCAAGGTCGGAGGCATCTTCGACCTCACCGGTGTCACCTCCGACGTGGGCAAGCCCTTCGCCCAGGGCGTGCAGGACGCGGTGGTGTGGGTCAACGAGAACGGCGGCATCAACGGCAAGAAGATCAAGCTCATCGGCGCCGACTACGCCTACAAGATCGACCAGGCCCGGGCCCTCTACAAGAAGCTCGTGAACGACGACAAGGTCGTCATGATCCAGGGCTGGGGCACCGGCGACACCGAGGCGCTCAAGGACTTCGTGGGCCAGGACAAGATCCCCTACTTCTCGGCCTCCTTCTCCGCGCCGCTCACCGACCCCTCCAAGTTCCCCTACAACTTCTTCGTTGCCCCCACCTACTCCGACCAGCTCCGCTCCTGGCTCGACTGGGTGAAGCAGGACTACGCCAAGTCCGGCGGCAAGGGGAAGCCCAAGGTCGCCTTCATGTTCGGCGACAACGCCTACGGGAAGTCGCCCATCGCCGCCGGCGAGAAGTACGCCGCCCAGATCGGCGTCGACGTGGTCGACAAGGCCGTCCTCCCGCCCAACTTCCAGGACGCCACCAGCCAGCTGCTCACCATGAAGCAGAAGGGCGTGGAGTACGCCTACATCAACGTCACCACCACCGGCGTGTCGCTCGTGCTCCGCGACGCCAAGAAGCTCGGCATGAACGTCAAGTTCGGGTCGAACCCCTACGGCTTCTCCGAGTCGCTCGTGGCCGTGGCCGGGCCGCTCGCCGAGGGCGTCACCGGCGTCATGCCCCACGTGCCGTACGGCACGCCGGTCCCGGGCATGGGGAACGTGGTGGCCATGCACGACAAGCTGCGCGCCGGCGAGAAGGGCGACGCGATGTACGTGCGCGGCTACACCTACGTGCTGGTGTGGTCGGAAGCGCTCAAGCGCGCCGACAAGGCCGGCCAGCTGAACGGCCCCGGCGTGAAGGCGGCCGCGGAGACCCTGGCCGACTTCTCCACCGGCGGCCTCTCCCAGTCGGTGACCTACACCCCCACCGACCACCGCCCCACCATGACCACGAGCATCTACCAGGTGCAGAACGGCAAGCTCGTGAAGATCGGCGACTTCATCATGCCGCGCACCGCGGAGTGGTTCGGCCTGTAGGCAGCGCACGACGAGGGAGAAGCGCGGGCGGGACCCCCGCCGGGTCCCGCCCCCCGCTCCGAGGAGAGCCGCCGGATGCTCGAGCTGAAGAACGTCGAGGTCATCTACGACGACGTGATCCTGGTCCTGAAGGGGCTCTCCCTCCAGGTGCCGGAGGGCAAGATCGTGGCCCTCCTCGGCTCGAACGGCGCCGGGAAGAGCACCACGCTGAAGGCCATCTCCGGGCTCCTCCGCAGCGAGGAGGGGGAGGTCACCGACGGTGGAATCTTCTTCGAGGGGCAGCCGGTGCACGAGCTCCCCCCGGAGGCGGTGGTCCGGCGCGGCATCTTCCAGGTCATGGAGGGGCGCCGGGTCTTCGAGGACCTCACGGTCGAGGAGAACATCGACATGGGGGGCTACACCCGCAACGACCGCGCCGGGCTGCGGGCCGACAAGGAGACCTGCTACGAGTTCTTCCCGCGCCTGCGGGAACGCCGGAAGAAGCTGGCCGGCTACCTCTCCGGCGGCGAGCAGCAGATGCTCGCCATCAGCCGCGCCCTCATGGCGCGCCCCCGGCTCATGATGCTCGACGAGCCCTCGCTCGGGCTGGCCCCGTTGCTCGTGGCCGAGATCTTCCGCATCGTGAAGCGCATCAACGAGGAGCGGAAGACCACCATCCTCCTCGTGGAGCAGAACGCCAACCTGGCGCTCTCCATCGCCGACTACGGCTACATCATGGAGAACGGACGCGTGGTGCTGGATGGCGATCCGGACAAGCTGCGCTCCAACGAGGACGTGAAGGAGTTCTACCTGGGTGGCGGCGGCGAGGCCGGCAAGAAGAGCTACAAGAACCTCAAGTTCTACAAGCGACGCAAGCGCTGGCTCTCCTAGCAAGGCCCTCGGGCCGCGCAGGAGCCGCGACGCGAATCCGCCGCACCCACGGAAGGCCCGCATGCCCACGTTGCGCCCCTCCCGCATCCTCGATCCCTCGGTCGAGTGCCAGTCCCCCGAGGTCCGCCGGGTCCACCAGGGCGAGCGGTTGCGCCGCACCGTGGCTCACGCCTTCGCCCGCGCGCCACGCGCGGGACG
>JBAVCR010000243.1:0-2436 GCA_049586815.1 Anaeromyxobacteraceae bacterium | reverse complement strand
GGAGCGCCTCGCGCCCCTCGCCGGTGGCCTTCACGGTGATGCGAAGCAGCTGGAGCGCGTCGGTGAAGTAGGCCTGGGAGGCGAGCCCCCCGCGGCGGCGGCGGCGCGGCGGCCCGTGGAAGAGACGCTGCGCCTGGAGCGCCATGCGGCAACGCTCGGCGATGCGGCGCGGGAGCCGCGCGGTCTGGACGAGCTCCACGAGGAGCTGGTCGGCGGCGGGCTCCCCGCCGGGCCCGGACCGCAGGTGCACGAGCAGCGCGCCGAGCAGGGCCCCCTCGGAGATCTCCTCGCCGGAACGGACCATCTCGTCGAGGGCGGAGAGGTGGGCCTGGAAGCGGGTCCGGGCATCGGCCCCCCCGGCGTCGAGCGCCTGGGACAGCGAGGGCAGCACCACCGGCAGCAGCCCGGCCGAGCGGAGCAGCTCGAAGGCGCGGCCGGCGCCGTGGCAGCGCAGGATCTTGAAGATCTCCTCGAGGACCCGCGGCGGCGCGCAGCGCGCCAACTCGGAGGCGTGGCGGCGCATGGCCTCGAAGACCTCGGGCTCGATGGTGAAGCCGAGCCGCGCCGCGAAGCGGATGGCGCGGAGCGCCCGCACCGGGTCCTCGCGCATCCGGATCTCCGGCTCCCCGATGGTGGAGATCCGGTGGGCCTCGAGGTCGTCGCGGCCGCCGACGTAGTCGATGACCTCCCCGAGGAACGGGTCGTAGAAGAGGCCGTTCACGGTGAAGTCGCGGCGGCGCGCGTCCTCCTCGGCGGTGCCGAAGACGTTGTCGCGGGTGATGAGCAGGTCGGCGTCGGTCGGGACGTCGTCACCCACGTCGACCGGGTTCTGCCGGAAGGTGGCGACCTCGATGATCTTCCCGTCGCGGAAGAACACGTGGGCGAGCCGGAAGCGCCGTCCGATGAGCCGGCAGTTGCGGAAGATGGCGCGCACCTCGCCCGGGTGTGCGTCGGTGGCGAGGTCGAAGTCCTTGGGCGTGCGATCGAGCAGCAGGTCGCGGACGCAGCCGCCCACGAAGTAGGCCTTGTGCCCCACGGCGCGGAGCCGGGCGATGATCTTCACCGCGTCGCGGTCGAGCCGGTCGATGGGGATCTCGGGAACCCGGCCCGGGTTCGGCATCTCCGGATCGAGGGCCAGCCCCCGGGGCGCGGGGTAACGCCGCTCGTCCTCCTGATGCTCGCGGCGACGCCCCTCGCGCGGCGTGCGCCTGTCTCCCCGGGGAGGACGCCCGCCGTCGCGGGGTGGACGACGCTCCTCGCGGGCGGTGGATCCCTCGCGGGTCGCGGGGATCTCGCGGATCGCCGGGACCTCCCGGATGGCCGCATCCTCGCCGGCCGGCCGCGCCTCGCGCTTCTCGCCGGACGCGCTTCCGCGGCCTCGGCCGCGGCGGGACCTTCGCCTTCGCCGTCCGGGCGGACGATCGCCCCGCGCGTCACCTCCGGGGGCGACGTCGCCTGGGCTCTGTTCGTGGGGGGAATTCTGCGCCGCCGCGGCGGGCCTGGGGTCTCGGTTCTGGTTTTCTTCCATGCGTTCGCCGGAGTCGGGGGGCGCCTCGCCCGGGGCTCATCCGCCGGGCCCGCGAGACGCACCTTCGCCGTCGGGCATTTCCTTTGTGAGGGGTACTTACGCCCGGAAACCCACGGCGTCAACGTTCCTCGAACATCTCCACCTGCTCGGCGTCCTGCCCCATCACCTCCCGGACCGGCCCGAACGAGCGCCGGTGGATGGGGCAGGGACCCCGCTCGCGCAGCGCCGCCACGTGGTCCGGCGTGGGGTATCCCTTGTGCCGGGCGAACCCGTAGCCGGGGTGCTCCTCGTCCATGCGGGCCATGAAGGCGTCGCGGGTGGTCTTCGCGAGGATGCTCGCCGCGGCGATGGTGAGGGAGAGGGCGTCGCCGTGCACGATCCCGTCCTGGGGGATGTCGAGGTCCCGGATGCGGCGGGCGTCGATGAGGAGGTGCTCCGGGCGGGGGTCGAGCCCCAGCACCGCGCGGCGGAGCGAGAGGATCCCCGCCCAGTAGATGTTGAGCCGGTCGATCTCGCCCACCTCGGCCCGGCCCACCGCCCAGGCGACGGCGTTCCGCTTGATGTCCTCGGCGAGCCGCTCCCGCTCGGCCGCGTCGAGCTGCTTCGAGTCGTCGACCCCGCGGGGGCGGTAGTCGCGCGGAAGGATGCAGGCGGCCGCCACCACGGGTCCGGCGAGCGGCGCCATGCCGGCCTCGTCCACCCCGGCGACGAGGGTCACGCCCCGCTCCCAGAGCCGGTTCTCGTGGCGGAGCAGGTTGCGGAGACGTTGCCCCTCCGCCCGGTTGGCCTTCTTCCGGTGGCGGACGGCGGCGAGGACGGCGCGGGCGCCGGCGCGGGAATCGGCCTCGAGCGCCGCCTCGGCCCCGGCCGGGAGCGGGCGCTCCTCGTCCACGAACCGGGCCCTGAGC
>JBAVCR010000242.1:0-4119 GCA_049586815.1 Anaeromyxobacteraceae bacterium | reverse complement strand
GGCCGAGGACGTGGACGCGCTCGTGGTGCGCACCACGGCCGATCCCTTCTTCGCGCTCGGGAACGCTGTCGAGGCGCGCGACCTCCCGGCGGCGCTCGGCGTGCTGCGGAGGAGCCTCGCCGACGGTGCGAGCCCGCACATGCTCGTGGGAGCGCTCGCCGGGGCCGTCCGCCGCATGCTGGTGGAGCGGGAGCGGGGGAGGGCCGCGGCGGGCGACCGGCGCATCGGGTCGTTCGGGGAGTGGAGCGCGAGCGTGCTCCCCACCATTCCCCCCGAGGAGCTGAAGGACAGGAAGCCCTACGGGCTGTGGATGAAGTTCCAGGCCGCACAGCGCTTCGGCCGCGACGAGCTCCTCGGCGCGCTCTCGTCGCTGGCCGAGGCCGACCATTCCATGAAGACCGGGTCCGACGGCGCGGTCCTCGTCGAGCGATGGCTCGTCGAGACGCTCCGCGCGCCGGGACGCGAGAGGAGGACTGCTTGAGCCAGAAGCTGATCGTGACGAGCGCCCTGCCGTACGCCAACGGGTCGGCGCACCTGGGGCACCTCGTCGAGTACATCCAGACCGACATCTACGTGCGCTACCGCCGGTCGCTCGGGGACGACGTGGCCTACGTGTGCGCCGCCGACTCCCACGGGACCCCCATCGAGGTGAACGCCGCCAAGGCGGGCATCCCCCCGAAGGAGTTCGTGGAGCACTACCGCAAGGAGCATCACGAGGACTACCGCCGCTTCGGCGTGGACTTCAGCACCTTCTACACCACCGATTCCCCGGAGAACCGGAAGTGGGCGTGGCGGATCTGGGACGCGCTCAAGTCGAAGGGGCTCATCTACAAGAAGTCGGTCGAGCAGCTCTTCTGCGAGAAGGACGCCCGCTTCCTGCCCGACCGGTTCGTGAAGGGCACGTGTCCCCGGTGCGGCACGCCCGACCAGTACGGCGACGTCTGCGAGAAGTGCGGCACGACCTACGACCCGCGCGAGCTCCGGGAGCCGCGCTGCGCGCTTTGCCAGACCCCGCCCGTGGTGCGGGCGAGCGACCACGCCTACGTCGACCTGCGCAAGGTGGAGCCCGCCATCCGCTCCTGGGTCGAGAAGGAGGGGCACCTCGACGCCGCGGTGCGGGAGCAGGTGAAGGGCTGGCTCGCCGACCTGCAGGACTGGTGCATCACCCGCGACGCCCCGTACTTCGGCTTCCCGGTGAGCGACCCCGACTTCCCGGGCAAGTTCATCTACGTCTGGCTCGACGCGCCCATCGGCTACCTCTCCTCGGGGGAGCACTACTTCGCCGCCGAGGCGCCTCCGGCCGAGCGGCTCGACCCTTCCGCCTACGAGGCCACCTACCTGGCCCGCGGGGCGAAGGCGGGGCTCGAGCACTTCATCGGCAAGGACATCCTGCGCTTCCACGCGGTCTTCTGGCCCGCCATGCTGGACGCGGCCGGCCTGCGCCAGCCGGACCGGCTCGCGGTGCACGGTCACCTCACCGTGAACGGCGAGAAGATGTCGAAGTCGCGCGGCACCTTCGTCACCGCGCGCACCTACCTCGACTCCGGGCTCGATCCGCAGCTGCTCCGCTACTACTACGCCGCCAACCTGGGGCCGGGAGTCACCGACCTCGACCTCTCCCTCGACGAGTTCAGGAACCGCATCAACGCCGACCTGGCGAACAACGTCGCCAACCTCGCGTCGCGCGTCTTCGCCCTGCTCGAGCGGGCGGGGGGCGAGGTGGCGGGAGAGCCGGAGCCGGGGATCGCCGGGATGGCTCGAGAGGCACTGCGGCTCGGGCGTCCGGCCTACCAGGCGCTCGAGTACCGGGAGGTGGTCCGCCTCGTGAACCAGGTGGCCGACGCCTGCAACAAGAGGCTCCAGGAGGCGAAGCCCTGGGAGGCGCCGTCGTCGGAAGGCTCCCGGAGGCTCCTCTTCACCTGCGGGAAGGCGCTGCGCGCCATCTCGGTCCTCCTCTGGCCGATCATGCCGGTCTTCGCCGACGACCTGGCCCACGCCTTCGGCCAGTCGAGGCCGGGCACCTGGGACGCCGACCTCGACCCGTTCGCCGGCCCGCCGGTCGCGGCGCGGGCGAAGCCGCCGCAGATCGCGCGGCTCGACGCGAAGCAGGTGGCCCGGCTCGTGGCCGCGCCGGTCGAGGAGCCGGTCCGGGTCTCCCAGGCGGCGAGTCCTGCCGAGACCGCGACCAAGGTGACGGCCAAGCCGGCGGCGGCTCCCGCGGCTCCCGGCATCGTCGGCTTCGACGACTTCGCGAAGGTGGAGCTCAAGGTGGCGCTCGTCCGGGCCGCGGTCCGCGTGCCCAAGGCCGACAAGCTGCTGCAGCTCACCGTCGACGTGGGCGAGCCCGCGCCCCGCATCATCGTGGCCGGGATCGCCGTCTCCTATCCGGAGCCGGAGGCGCTGGTCGGGCGGCGGATCGTCGTGGTGGCGAACCTGGAGCCCCGCGCGCTGCGCGGGATCACCTCCCAGGGCATGCTGCTCGCCGCGGGCGATCCGCCCCGCGTCGTGCAGGTGGACGAGTCGGTGGCGCCGGGTACGCGGGTCAAGTGAGCCTCGTCGACTCGCACGCCCACCTCGACTTCGAGGACTTCGAGGGCGACCTGGACGGCGTGGTGGCGCGGGCCGCCGCGGTGGGCGTCGACCGCATCGTGGTGGTCGGCCTCTGGCGGGGACCGGGCGACTTCGGCAACGCGGTCGCCCTTGCCACCGACCGCCCCGGCACGTTCGCGGCCATCGCCGGGATCCACCCCCACGAGTGCGCGCGCGTCCCGGAGGCCGACTGGGAGGAGAGCGAGCGGCTGGCGGCCAGCCCGGTCGTGGTGGGTGTGGGGGAGACCGGACTCGACTACCACTACGACCTCTCGCCGCGCGACGTGCAGCGCGACTCGTTCCGGCGCTCCCTGCGCATCGCCCGCGCGGCGGGGAAGCCGGTCGTCGTCCACGTCCGGGAGGCCGAGGAGGACTGCGTCGCCATCCTCCGCGACGAGGGAATGCCCGCCGCCGGAGGTGTCATCCACTGCTTCACCGGCGACCGGGCCGCCGCGAGGGCCTATCTCGATCTCGGGCTCCACATCTCGGTGGCCGGGATCGTCACGTTCAAGACCGCCGACGAGATCCGCGAGGCGGTCCGCCTCGTGCCGCGGGACCGGCTGCTCGTCGAGACCGACAGCCCGTTCCTCGCTCCGGTGCCGTTCCGCGGGAAGCGGAACGAGCCGGCACACGTGGTCCACGTGGCGAGCAAGGTGGCGGAGCTGTGGGGGACGACGGTCGACGAGGTAGCTGCTGCGACGACCGCCAACGTGAAGAGGCTCTTCCGCCTCGCCTAGCGAGGCGGTGTCATCCGTCCCAGCTCGACCACTCGCTCGCCATGTCGGCGAGGGCCTCGCGGCTGCGCTCCTTCCAGCGCACCACGGGCCAGCCGCGCTGCTCGGCCACGGCGCGGAAGGGCTCCTTGGGATTCACCACGACCGGATGGCCGACCGCCTCGAAGAGCGGGGTGTCGGCCTGGGAGTCGGAGTAGAGCCAGCTCCGGGCGAGGTCGAGACCCTGGGCCGCGAGCGCGCGCGTCACGGCCTCGCGCTTCCCGTCCTGGAACACGATGGGGGGCAGGATGTCGGCGGTGGCCTTGCCTTCCACCACCCGGGTGCGGGTGCCGATCGCGCCGTGAACCCGCAGGTGGCGCGCCACCTCGTCGACGATGACCTGCGGCGACCCCGAGGCGATGAGCACGTAGTGCCCGGAGAGCAGGTGCTTGCGGATCTGGCGCACCGCGCCCTCGGTGATCCGCCGCTTCAGGTGCTTCTCGAAGCAGACCTGGGCATGGGTGCGGACGTCGTCGACCCACAGCCCTGCCTGGCAGCGGGAGCCGAGCTCGACCATGTCCCGCTCGCCGAGGCGGCGCCGCGCGAACTCGTACACGAGCCGCGGGATCCGCGACCGGATCTCCGGCAGCATGATCTTCTCGCTGTAGAGGTACCAGCTGAAGATCGTGCCGGCGTTGCCGTCGAGGAGCGAGTCGTCGACGTCGAAGATCGCGGCGGTGCGGCCGAACGGGACCACGGATCAGGGGGCCGGGTCGCCGCCGGGCGGGGTCTCGGAGGGCGGGGGAGCGGCCGGCTC
>JBAVCR010000241.1:0-6483 GCA_049586815.1 Anaeromyxobacteraceae bacterium | reverse complement strand
CCGGGCGGCGGTGCGGGCCATCCTGACCTCGCTCGCGGGGACCGACGACTGCCGCGCGCTGCAGCGGGCCGCCCGCAGCGTGGAGCGGGTGGCGCGGTACCACGCCCGCATGCGCGACGACGGCGAGACCCGCGAGGTGGTCGACGTCTACGTGCGGCGCCTCGTGGGCCGGGCGGCGCTCGTCTGCGGCAGCCTGAAGGACTTCCAGGCGGTGCGGCAGCCCATTCGCGACACCATGATGAAAAACCCGGAGCTGCTCGGCCTGAACGACCCGTCCGACGCCGAGGCGAACCTGCTCATGGCGGCCATCCTCCGCCAGAAGTGCGAGGAGGAGATGGCCTACTCGGGCGCGAGCGACTGCCCGGCCATCCTGCGGGCCTACGAGGCGCTTTGCGACAAGGGGGGGCTCGTCGCGGCCGAGGACAAGGCCGCCTGCGACGTGATCCGGCAGGGGGTGGCGGGGCTCGCCCGGCCCGCCCCGGCCGCGGGGGGGACGCCGTGAAGGGCTTCCGCGACGCCGCCGAGTTCCGCCGCGTGTTCGAGCGCATCTTCGAGCTCATGAACGAGACCCCGGAGGTGGGGCGGAAGCTCCGCGACGCGCGAGCCCCCCACCGCTTCGTCATCACCGACCTGGGGCTCGAGTTCCACGTGAATGCCGCGCCCGACGCCGACGAGAAGAAGGGGCGGTTCCTGCAGTGGACCTGGGAGAGGCCCGCCTGGGAGCCGGTCGTCACCATGCGGATGTCGAGCGAGGTCGCGAACCGCTACTTCCAGGGCAAGGAGAACGTGGCGCTCGCGGTGGCCCTCGGCCGGGTCAAGATCTCCGGGCCGCCCATCACGCTGCTCCAGCTCGCGCCGGTGACGAACCCCATCCACCCCGTCTACCGGGAGTGGCTCGCGAAGGAAGGGCTCAGCCACCTCGTCGCCTGACGGCCATGCGCACCCCCTTCCGCAACGTCGACGCGTCCTGGCTCCGCATGGACGACCCGACCAACCTCATGGTGGTCACCGGCGTCCTCGTCCTCGGGGCGCCCGTGCCGGTGGAGCGGATCCGGGAGCTCGTCCGGGAGCGGCTGCTCCGCTTCCGGCGCTTCCGCTCCCGGGTGGTGCCGCCGTTCGCCGGGGTGGGCCTTCCCGCCTGGGAGCCCGACCCCGACTTCGACCTCGACCGCCACGTCACCGAGGTGCGCCTCGGCCCGGACGCGGGAGAGGCCGAGCTCCAGGGGCTCGTGAGCGAGCTCCTCTCCGTGGCGCTCCCCGCCGATCGTCCGCTCTGGTCCCTGCACCTCGTCCCGGGATACCGCGGCGGGCTCGCCATCGTCGCCCGCATCCACCACTGCATCGGCGACGGTCTCGCGCTCGTCCACGTGCTCCTCTCCATGGCCGACGGGTCGCCCGCGCCGGAGAGGCGGTCCCGGTCGCGGGAGGTGTCCCGGGGCGTCACCTGGGGCATCACGGTCGGGCAGCGGGTGCTGCGGAGCGCGGCGGGCGTCCTCGCCCATCCCGGCCGCATCGGCGACCTGGCCCGCCTCGCCTCGGGGAGCGCCGGCTCCCTCCTCGGGCTCCTCGCGCTCCCCGACGACCCGCCCACCGCCCTGAAGGGCCCGCTCGGCGTGCAGAAGCGGGCGGCATGGTCGCGACCCATCCCCCTCGACGAGGTGAAGGCCATCGGGAAGGCCACCGGATCGACGGTGAACGACGTCCTCATGGCCGGGCTCGCGGGAGCGCTGCGCCGGTCGCTCGTGGCGCGCGGCGAGACGCCCCGGGACCTCGACGTGCGGGGCGTGGTGCCTGTGAACCTGCGCCGTCCGGAGGCGGCCGGCCGGCTCGGCAACAGCTTCGGCCTCGTCTTCCTGGCGCTGCCCGTGGGCATCGAGGACCCGCTCGACCGGCTCTTCGAGGTCCGCCGCCGCATGCGGGCGCTCAAGGACTCGCCGCAGGCGGTCGCGGTCTACCAGGTCCTCTGGGCCATGGGAGTCGCGCCGAAGCCGGTCTTCGACCTCGCGCTCCGGATCTTCGCGGCGAAGGGGACCGCCGTGGTGACGAACGTCATCGGGCCCCGGCAGGCCATCTCCATCGCCGGGTCGCCGCTCACGGCGGCGATGTTCTGGGTACCGAGCGCGGGGCGCCTCGCGCTCGGAGTCTCCCTGCTCAGCTACGCGGGGCAGGTGTGGCTCGGGCTCCAGTGCGACCCGGAGGTGATCCCCGATCCGGGGGGCGTGCTCGCCGGCTTCGACGACGAGCTCGCGGCGCTCGCCGAGCTGCGCCGCATGGCCGCAACCTGACGGATCGCGGGAGGGAAACGGCCATTCACGCCATCCCTTCGGTCAGCGATCGCTGACCCCCGGTTGCGTTTACCCGCAGAAAAATGTGGCGCGAGGGCACCCCTCGGGGTCAAGACGGGCGGGCCCCCGCGGGGAAGGGTCGGGAGGCCGGAGGAAGACCATCATGCGCCATCGGATCGCGGTCGCAACCTGCCTCACCCTGTCCCTCGCCGCCTGCTCGAGCAGCGGCTCCACGAGCGGGATCACCGTCAGCGCCAGCGCCGCCCGGCCCGCCTCGGCGGCGCTCCGCACCGCGCGGCTCGACGCCGGGAACGGCGTCGTCGTGGACCGGATCCGCATCGTGGTCCGCAAGTTCGAGGTGGAGGGCGAGCCCGCCTGCGGGACCCCTTCGTCGGGCTCCTCGGCAGCCGCCGGCACGGGCATGGGGCTCGTGCTCGGCCGCGCCGCCGACCGCGGCTCGAGCGACGGCGACGCGTCGGGCAAGGACGACGGCGAGTGCGAGATCGAGAGCGGACCCTTCCTCGTCGACCTCTCGGGCGACGCGCTCGCCTCGGGCGTCCACCCGGTGACCGGGATCGACGTCCCGGCCGGCACCTACGAGGAGCTGCGCTTCGACGTCCACGTCATCGACGCCGCGAAGGCCGGAACGGACGCGGGCCTCCTCGCCATGGCACAGGCCGGGGCCTCGGTGCTCGTGAACGGGACCGTGGACGGCGCTCCGTTCGAGTTCAAGTCCGCCGTGTCGGTCTCCCAGAAGCGCGAGGGGGCCATCGTCGTCGACCCGGAGACCGGCGCGAACGTCACCCTCGACCTCGACCCCTCCGGCTGGTTCGAGGCCGCCGACGGCTCCCGGCTCGACCCCACCGACGCGGCCGCCCGCTCCGCCATCGAGGCTCGCATCCAGGCGTCGGTCCGCGTGGTGCACGACGACGACCAGGACGGCGAGGACGACGAGACCGAGCACCACGGGGGAAGCGACGACCTGCGGACGGCCTCGCGCTAGAGCGCATCTCATGACCCCTGGCCGTCGCGAGGCGCAGCAGGCTACGGGGTCGTGAGATGCGCTCTGGACGGCGGGAGGAGGGGCGCCCCGTCGGTGGGGCGCCCGTCCTTCGCCTTCTTGCTCGTGAGCTGGTGACCCCACGCGGATTCGAACCGCGGTTACGGCCTTGAAAGGGCCGAGTCCTGGGCCTCTAGACGATGGGGTCGGGGCGCGGAAAATAGCCGAGGAGGGGCTTCAGGGCAAGGTCCGGGGCCCCGTCTCAGGCCGCGGCCTTTCGACCGCCCTCCGGCCACACGAGCCGGCGAGCCGCCGGGCGCTCCTTGAGGTAGAGGACGAGCCCCCCCAGCACGGCGGCGGCCGGGACGGCCAGGGAGGCGGTGAGGAGCCCCCGCGACCAGTCGGTGTAGATGGCCGCGATCCCCACCACGACGAGCAGCGCCCAGCCGGCCTGCTGCACGGCGGTCAGGCGCTGCAGCCGGCGCAGGAGCGACGGGTCGAGGGGCGCGAGCCGTTCCCAGAGCACCTGCTCGTGTCGCCAGTACGTGTAGACGACCGGGATGATCTCGAGCGTCAGGAAGGCGGAGGTGATGAGCCCGCCGACCATGGGCGCCGCGATGCGCTTCATCACGTCGGCGCCGGAGCCGGTGGCCCAGAGGAGCGGGAGCAGGCCCACGAGCATGGTGCCCACCGTCATGAGCTTCGGGCGGACCCGCATCACCGTGCCCTCCATGTGGGCCCAGATGATGTCGTCGAGGTCGCGGATCTTCCCGGCCCGGCGCCGCCGCTCGTAGGCGGTGTCGATGTAGACGATCATCACGATGCCGGTCTGGGCGGCGAGCCCCACGAGCGCGATGATCCCGACCCAGACCGCGGTCGAGAGGCGGTAGTCGAGGAGCCAGAGCAGCCACACGCTCCCCACCAGCGCGAAGGGGATGGAGAGCAGGACGATGAGCACCTCGGTGACGTTCCGGAAGTGCCAGAGGAGGAGCACGACGATGATGATGAGCGTGAGCGGGATGACCACCCGCAGCCGCTCGTTCATCTTCTCGAGCAGCTCGTACTGCCCGGTCCACTTGAGGAAGTAGCCGGGGGGGACGACGAACGTGCCCTCCTGCGTGGCCTCGGCGACCTCCTCGCGGGCGTGGGCCACGTAGCCGCCGATGTCCACGGACGGGTCGACGTCGACGTAGACGTACCCGACGAGGAGGCCTCCCTCGTCGCGCAGCATGGGCGGGCCGCCCACGATGCGGATGTCGGCCACCTGGCCGAGCGGAACGAACGAGCCGCTGCCCGGGCTGCCGGGCTGGAGCCCCTTCGTGCCGAGGGGCAGGGGAGGGGCCGGGGACTGGCTCCAGTCGAGGGACGGGGCGTCGGTGGCCGACCCCCGCGGGGCACCGGAGGGCGCCTTGCCGGCCGCGCCGCCCGGAGCGCCGCCCATCTGGGCGAGCAGCAGGCGCGGGATGCGGTCGGGGACGAGCGCGCCGGACGCGCCCATGCCGCCGCCGCCTCCTCCCCCGCCACGGCCGCCTGCGGCGGGAACCGGCACGAGGATCTGCTTCAGCCGCTCCACGTCGCTGCGCAGGTCCTGGGGGTAGCGGACGCTGATGGAGAACCGGGCGCGCCCCTCCACGGTGGTGGAGACGGACGCGCCGCCCACGGCCGCCTCGATGGTCCGCTGCACGTCGCCGACGGTGAGGCCGCGCCGCGCCAGCGCCTCGCGGTTCGGGTAGATGTCGAGGTAGAGGCCGCCGGTGTTGCGCTCGTAGAAGACGCTGCGGGTCCCCGGCACGGGCGCCAGGATCCGCTCCAGCGCCACCCCGAGCTTCTCGATCTCGGCGAGGTCGCTGCCCATCACCTTCACGCCCACCGGCGTGCGCACGCCGGTGGTGAGCATGTCGATGCGCGCCCGGATGGGCATGGTGTAGGCGTTGGTCCAGCCCGGGAACTGGGTGGCCCGGTTCATCTCGGCGGTGAGCTCGTCGAACTGGATGCGGCGGCGGTCGGGCCAGATGGGCCGGAAGACCGGCTTCAGCCAGCCGGGCGCCCAGCCCGAGTACCAGCGCTTCACCTCCACGGTCCGCCACTCCGACACCGGCTTCAGGCGGATGGTGGTCTCGAGCATGGTGATGGGTGCGGGGTCGGTGGCGGTCTCGGCCCGCCCGACCTTGCCGAACACCGACGCCACCTCGGGGAAGGCGCGCAGCACCCGGTCCTGGTGCTGCAGCGAGATCTTCGCCTCCTCGATGGAGATGCCCGGGAAGGTGGTGGGCATGAAGAGCACGTCCCCCTCGTTGAGCGGGGGCATGAACTCGCTGCCGAGGCGGACGGCGAGGGGAACCGCCGAGAGGATGGCCAGCAGCCCCAGCGCCACCGTGGTCTTCGGCCAGCGCAGCGCGACGAAGACGAAGGGCTTGTAGACCTTGATGATGGCCTGGGAGATGGGGTGCTCCGACTCGGGGCGGATCTTCCCGCGGAGCAGCAGGTCCCGCAGCGCCGGCGCGAAGGTGATGGAGAGCACCGCCGCCGAGAGCATGACGAAGGTCTTCGTGAACGCGAGCGGGCGGAAGAGGCGGCCGGCCTGGCCGGTGAGGGTGAAGACCGGCAGGAAGGAGACCGCGATGATGAGCAGCGAGAAGAAGATGGCCGGCGTGACCTCGCGGGCCGCCTCGGCGAGGAGCTTGTGGCGGTCGGCGCCCGGCGGCGCCGATTCCAGCCGCTTGTGCGAGGCCTCGATCATCACGATCTCGGCGTCGACGGTGGCGCCGATGGCGATGGCGATCCCGCCCAGGCTCATGATGGTGGCCGGGATGTCGAGGAAGTACATCGGCACGAAGGCGAGCGCGACCGCGATGGGCAGCGACAGCATCGGGAGCAGCGCCGAGCGCACGTGCAGGAGGAAGATCAGGATCACCGCGGCGACGGTGAGCATCTCCTCGAGGAGCGCCTTCTTGAGCGTCCCGATGGAACGCAGGATGAGCTCGGTGCGGTCGTAGGCCACCTCGGCCGTGACGCCGGGCGGGAAGCCCGGCTTCAGCTCCTCGAGGCGCCGCTTCACCCGGTCGACCACCTCCAGCGTGTTCTCGCCGTAGCGCACGACGACGATCCCGCCCACCGCCTCGCCCTCGCCGTTCCAGTCGAGGGCGCCGCGGCGGATGTCGGGGCCGAAGCGCACCGAGCCCAGGTCGCGCAGGAGCA
>JBAVCR010000240.1:0-12449 GCA_049586815.1 Anaeromyxobacteraceae bacterium | reverse complement strand
TCGCCGCGCGGCTGCGACGGCTGGCGCTCGCGCCGCCGCGGGAGCCGGAGGCGGACGGGGGGGACGGGGAAGCGATCTCGCTGCTCACGGTCCACCAGGCGAAGGGGCTCGAGTGGCCCGTGGTCTTCGTCCCGGACCTGGCAGCGCGCCCACCGACGGCCCAGCGACGGCCGGTCCTGGACGAGGCGGGGCGCGTCGCCGTGCCGCTGCCGGGTCACCTGGGGGAGGGGACGGAGGAGACCACCACCACCGCCCGCCTCCGAGCGGCCGCCGCCGCTGCGGAGGCAGCCGAGTCGCAGCGGCTCCTCTACGTGGCCCTGACCCGCGCGCGGGACCGGCTCATCCTCTCCGGCGCCTCCGGCAGGGTGCCGGCGGGGAGCTGGGCCGAGGTGGTCTCGCGCATCCCGGCCGCCCTGCTCGAGCGGAGACCGCCGCTTCCGTGGCCGCCCGTTGCAGCGACCTCTCCGGCGCCCGGAGGCCCGCCGCCGGGTCCGCCGCGCCTGCGGGCCGCTCCACCCCCGATGCCGCTCCGGTTCCCGGTGACCGGGCTCGCCGAGTACGCCCGCTGCCCCCGACGCCACTGGATGGGATCCCAGATGCGCCTCCCGGAGCCCCGGCCAGATGCGGGTGGAGACCGGTGGGCCGGGGACGACCCCGACCGGGCGACGTTTCGCGGGACGCTCGCCCACGCGCTCCTCGCGGAGGTGGATCTGGGGGCGCCGGCGGGTCCGCGGCGGCGGGCGCTGCTGGAGGCGGCCGCGGAGCGGAGGGGGGAGGATCCGCGGCGCGCAGCGGTGCGGGAGATCGTGGAGGAGGTGGAGGGGTATCTGGGAAGGGGGGACGGCGTGGAACTGGAGCGCGCCGCGCGGGAGGGGTGGCTGTGGAGGGAACTGCCGTTCGTGATCCGGGTGGGTGGAGGGCGGGCAGAGGGCATTGCACCGGCTGAAGCCGGCGCCGTGTACCTCGACGGCACCATCGACGCTCTCGTCGCCGCCCCCGACGCGGTTCGCCTCGTCGACTTCAAGTTCGCGCGCCACCTCCCCGGGGCGGAGGAGCGCTACCGGTTTCAGCTCGCCGCGTACTCCCTCGCCGCGACCCGCGCCTTTCCGGGCCGGCCGATCCGGGCCGAGCTCCATTACCTCCGCGGGGGCGGGCGGCTCGTGGACGTCACGCCTTCTCCGGAGGAACTCGCGCGCCTCGCCCGGGAGCTTCCGGCCCTCGCCCGCGCCGCGGCCCGGGGGGAGGGGCGCGACGCGCCGCCGGCCACGCTGGGTCGGGATCGAGAGCGCTGCACCGCCGAGGGATGTGGATTCGTGGCCCGCTGCTTCGGCGACCGGTCCGGTCCGGCGTGATATAACCGCCCGCGCCGGACCCCCCGGACGGGGCCCGCGCCCACCTTTCCCCATCACCCCCGGAGCCCCGATGAACATCACACCGCGCGTGAAGGAAATCCTCTCCTGGTACTCCTCCGACAGCCCGGGGACGCTCACCAACCTGGCGAGGCTCCTCGGGCACGGCAAGCTCGGCGGCACCGGGAAGCTCGTCATCCTCCCGGTCGATCAGGGCTTCGAGCACGGTCCGGCGCGGTCCTTCGCCCCGAACCCCCCGGGCTACGATCCCGACTACCACTTCCAGCTCGCCATCGACGCCGGCTGCAACGCCTACGCGGCGCCGCTCGGCTTCATCGAGGCGGCCGCGGCGAAGTTCGCCGGCCAGGTCCCGCTCATCCTGAAGCTCAACAACTCCGACAGCCTCGCCAAGATGGACCAGCCCATCTCGGCCATCACCGGATCCGTGGACGAGGCGCTGCGGCTCGGCTGCTCGGCCATCGGCTACACGATCTACCCCGGTTCGGGTGCCCGGAACCGGCAGTACGAGGACCTCCGCGCCCTCACCGAGGAGGCGAAGCGCAAGGGGCTCGCCGTGGTGGTGTGGAGCTACCCGCGCGGGGCGGGCGTCTCCAAGGACGGCGAGACCGCCGTCGACGTGGCCGGCTACGCCGCCCAGATCGCAGCCCAGCTGGGGGCCCACGTCATCAAGGTGAAGCCCCCGAAGGACCTCGTCGAGGGGGCCGAGGCCAAGAAGGTGTTCGAGAAGTACGCCATCCCCACGAAGACGCTCGCCGATCGGGTCCGCCACGTCGTCCAGAGCGCCTTCAACGGGAAGCGCATCGTCATCTTCTCGGGTGGGGAGGCGAAGGGGACCGAGGACGTCCTCGCCGAGATCCGCGGCCTCAAGGAGGGTGGTTCCTTCGGGTCGATCATGGGGCGGAACGCCTTCCAGCGCCCCCGCGCCGACGCGTTGAAGCTCCTCGACGACGTGATGAAGATCTACGCGTCCTGACCAGGGTTCCCCGCGCTATCGCGCGAGAAGGGGCCGCCACCCGATCCGGGGTTGCGGCCCCTTTTTCCTTGCCCTCGACCGGTGGTGGAGTCTATACGGAAAGTCCTTTAGATCACCGCCGTTACGCGGCTCGGGCGCGGTAGACCCGCGCTGCGAGGAAAGAGCAAAATGCGCCTTTATCCGAAGGTCATCCCCACCATCGCGCGAGAGGTCGTCCAGACCCTCATGCAGGACGGCGACGCCGAGGTGGAGACCATGCGGATCGCCGACGCCGAGATGGACATGGCGTCGGTCATGAAGGAGTACCTGGCCGCCGAGGAGCGCGTGAACGCGGCGACCCGCGAGGCGCTCGAGCGGCGCGGCTACGACCAGTCCCGGTTCAACCAGGTGAAGCGCGAGATGGCCGACGTCCGCGGCTTCAAGATGGGGGACGAAGGCATCGAGTACGTCATCGGCCAGATGATGGAGCAACTGCTCGTGTCCCGGAACGTGGAGGAGGTCTTCTCCGACGACCTCTCCCTCCGGAAGAAGATCTTCGGCATCTTCAAGCGCCACCTCGACGTCGACGACGAGATCGACCGCGAGGCCCGTGCCCGCCTGAAGCACCTCCAGGAAGGCACCACCGCCTGGGACGTGGAGTACGGCAAGACCATCGACCTGCTGCGCCGCTCCCGCGGCCTGATCTAGCAGCCCCCGCCGTCGCTGCTCAGGGCGGCCTCGAAAGCTGGGCCGAGGCCGGCCCCAGGTCGATCTCGCTCACCGCCGCCACCAGCACCCGCCTCGGGTCGGTGGAGATCCACACGTAGAGCGGCCGCCGCACGCTCGGCTTGTCCGCACGCTCGATGGTTCCCTCCACGCGCAGCGTGTCGAAGAGCCCGCCGGCGTTCTCGACCCGCTCCGGCTTCGCCGCGACCCTTCCCTGGAAGCGCCAGAGGCGGCGCAGGCCGACCACGTCGAAGCAGAGCTCCTGCCCGGGCTTCAGGTCGGCGGCGCGCAGGTAGTAGGCGGCGGAGAGCGCGTCGAGCACGTCACCGCCCTGCCGCTCGTAGCGGGTGGAGCCCTTCTCCCCGCCGTACTCGGTCTCGACGGTGACCGAGGCGGGGTCGGCGCGCAGGCGCGCGTCGCTCACCTTGCGCACGCCGTCCTCCTCCACGTCGTCCCTGGCGCGCTCCGGGAGCAGCGTCTTCGCGTCGACCCAGGAGAAGGCGCTCCCAACCACCTTGCGGATCTTGGCGAAGATGGAGGTGTTCTTCACCCGGGCCCGGAGCGGGATCTGGGTCCCGCCGAACATGGGCTTGCCGGCCTCGAGCGTGAGCGTCCCGGCCTTCACGAGCCCCATCACGTCGAGGTCGTAGTGGAGGACCTCGCCCGGCTTCCAGGGGAGGGGGCCGCCGCGAAGCGGGGGGGGGCCGCAGGGTCCGGCGGCGGCGACGAGGGAGGCGAGCGCGAGGGCGGCGATCAGGAGGACCTCAGTTCCGGGCCATCTGCCCACCCGGCTGGTAGGCGACGAGCTTCACGACGACGCTGCCGACGGCGAAGTCGGCGCTCACCCGCACCGGCACCTTGTTCTCGTCGGCGGAGAACCAGATGGTCGTGTCGCGCCTGGCGGCGAAGTTGCCGTCGAAGGCGGTGCGGACCTCCACCTTCCACGCGTCGAAGGTGCCGGCAGGAGTCTCGACCTTCTCCCGTCCGGTCACGGTGGCCTGGAGGACGAAGGTTCCCTTGGTGGTGAAGACCGGGATCTCGAAGCGGGCGTTCTCGGAGAACTCCTGCGTGCGCAGCCAGAGCGCGGCGCTCGCGAAGTCCTGGGCGGCCGGGTCGAGCGGGTAGGTGTTCTCGACCCTCTTCCCCTTGCGGGTGATCCGGATGGTGGCCTTCCCGGCCGACCGGTCGAAGCGGGCGCTGTCGTTGTGCCGGTCCCCGACCTCGATGGCCTGGAGGTCGGAGCCTCGCGGGAGGCGGGTCTCCGAGTCCCAGTAGGAGACGAGGTGCTCCCGGATGTCGACGATGGCCGCGAGCCCGTCCGTCCTGGCGCGCGAGATGACGGGCCAGATGGGACCCTCCGCCTGGCCGACGACGATGCGCGCCTCGCCGGTGCGGATGCCCAGGTAGTCGATGGCGAAGTCGATCTGCTCGCCGGGAGCGAACCCGCCCGCCGCCCGGGTCGGGGGGGCGAGGAGGAGCGCGATGAGCGCGACGACGGCGCGGAGGGTCGGCATGCGATCCCAAACCTGGGGCGGGATGCCCGCTGGTCAAGAAAGCAAGGGCGAAGCCAGGGGCGATCGGGCGGAAAACCGCTGGAGTTACCGGAGCCCGGACCCCTGTCGCCCCCCGCCCGGGTTCCCTCCTCCAGGACATCCATGTCGCGGTGGCGGCAGGGAATGGCTACTCTCGGGGCATGCCCCTCGACTCGCACTCGTTCGACGACGATCCCCAGGATCCCGGAGAGAAGGAGGGCCGCAGGCGCGTCTTCAAGGACTTCGACTGTCCCTCCTGCAGCGCCAACAACCCGTACGACGACGGGTTCTCCGACGGGGACGAGGTGCTCTGCTACTACTGCGGCGCCGAGTTCAAGGCGCGCGTGAGCGACGAGGGGCAGCTCCGGCTCCGGGAGCTGTGACCGGCGTCCCGAAGGCGCCCCGAAGGCGCCCCGGAGGCGCCCCGGAGGCGCTCACGGAGGCGCTCACGGAGGCGCTCACGGAGCGTGGCGCGCTCGCTCGCCGAAGATGGCCGTCCCCACCCGCACGATGGTCGACCCCTCCTCGATCGCCACGGGATAGTCGCCGCTCATGCCCATCGACAGCTCCGCGAGGCCGAGCCGGTCGCGCAGGCGGCGGAGCGCCTGGAAATGGGGTCGCGGGTCGTCCTCCGGCGGCGGGATGCAGGTGAGGCCGCGGACGTCGATGGCCGGCAGGGCCTGGAGCGCCGCCACGAGCTCCGGCACGGAATCCGTCGCGCAGCCGCCCTTCGACGCCTCCCCGCCGAGGTTCACCTCCACGAGCACCCGGGCCCGCGCCCCCGCCTTCTCCCAGCGCTTCGCGATCTCCCGGCCCAGCTCGAGCCGGTCGACCGTGTGGACGAGGCCGACCCGCCCGGCCAGGTACTTCACCTTGTTCGTCTGCAGCGACCCCACGAAGTGCCAGACGAGGTCGGGGAGGTCGGCGAGGGCGTCGGCCTTCTCCCGCCATTCCTGCACGTAGTTCTCGCCGAAGTCGCGCTGTCCGGCCGCATGTGCCTCGCGGATGGCGCCTGCGGGATGGGTCTTCGACACCGCCACGAGCGTCACGCCGGCGGGCACGGTCGAGCGGATGGCCGCGAGGCGGCTCGCGATCGCTCCCCCGTTCACGGTGCGCTCCAGGGGAGGGGAAGGCCGAGCCGTCCGAGGAGCGCGAGCGTCTCGGCGAGGGGGAGCCCGACCACGTTGGAGACGCTCCCGGCGATCCCCCGCACGAGCGATCCGCCGCTGCCCTGCAGCGCGTAGGCGCCGGCCTTGTCGAGCGGCTCGCCGGTGGAGACGTACCAGGCGATCCGCTCCTCGGAGAGGGTCACGAACCGCACGGCCGACGAGACGGCGATGGTCTCGGCGGATGCCGCACCCCCGGCCGGGTACCGCCGGGCGTGGACGCCCGTCGCGACCACGTGGGTGCGCCCGGAGAGCGTGCGCAACATGCGCCGGGCGTCCTCCGGGTCGCGCGGCTTGCCGAGGATCTCGGCGCCCAGGACCACCGCGGTGTCGGCGCCCAGCACGATCTCCCCCGGCCCGCAGGGGACGCCCTCGGCCTTTTCCCGGGCCAGGCGGCGCACGTAGCCGTCGGGCGACTCCCCCGGACGTACGGTCTCGTCGATGTCGGAGGGTCGCACCTCCACCGACACCCCGACCGAGGCGAGGAGCTCGTGGCGACGGGGGCTCTGGGAGGCGAGGACGACGCGCATTTGACGAATGACCCGCCGTATTGCTACCACGATCCTCGACCCATGGAGTCCCGCGACCTGCTGCACGAGCTGGAGCGGAAGGTACAGGAGCTCCAGGCCTTCAACGACATCGGCCGGACCCTGGCCGGCACGCTCGACATCCACGAGGTGCTCGCCCTCATCATGCAGAAGGTGAGCGAGGTGCTGCGCCCCGGGCACTGGTCGCTCCTGCTCGTCGACGAGGCCCGGCAGGATCTCGTCTTCGAGATCGCCGTCGGCGAGGGGGCGGAGCGGCTCAAGTCGATGCGGCTCCCCGTCGGGGAGGGCGTGGCCGGCAGCGTGGCCTCCTCGGCGAAGCCGCTCCTCGTGCCCGACGTCCGGGCCGACCCGCGCTTCGCGGCCCGCTTCGACGACGCCTCGGGCATCGTCACGGGCAGCCTGCTCGCGGTGCCGCTGCGGTCGAAGGGGCGGGTGCTCGGCGTGGTCGAGCTCGTGAATCCCCGCGGCGGCCACCCCTTCGACGAGAACGACCAGCGCACGCTGGAGGCGCTCGCCGACTACGCCGCCATCGCCATCGACAACGCGCGTGCCTACGAGCGCATCCGCGAGCTCACGCTGCGCGACGAGCACACCGGGCTCTTCAACGCCCGCCACCTCTGGCGCCAGCTCGAGATGGAGGTGGCCCGAACCGCCCGGACCGGACGCCCCTTCTCGCTCGTCTTCGTCGACCTCGACCACTTCAAGCAGGTGAACGACCGGCACGGCCACCAGGCCGGGAGCACGGTGCTGCAGGAGGTGGGAGCGCTCCTGCGCGCGAACATCCGCACCATCGACGTGCCGGTCCGGTACGGAGGCGACGAGTTCGTGGTGCTGCTCCCCGAGACCGACCGGGCCCACGCGCGCAAGGTGGCGGAGCGGCTGCGCCAGGCGCTCGCCGAGGCGGTCTTCCTCCGGGAGTCCGGGCTCGACCTCCGGGTCACGGCGAGCTTCGGCCTCTCCACCTGCCCGGACGACGGGGACACGGCCGAGAAGGTCGTGCACGCCGCCGACGCGGCGATGTACCGCGTGAAGGAGTCGACGCGGAACGGCGTGGCCGGGGCGGGCGAGTAGCCCGCGCGGCGCGACGGTCGGGCGCGGAGGAGGGGCGGGCTCGGGGGCAGCCCCGCCGTCCCGGCTACCGGTCCTGCTGGGCGACGCTTCCGCGGAGGAAGGCGTCGTTCACCTTGACCTTGGCGCCGTCTCGCAGCGTCTTCAGCCAGGCCGTCTCGACCTCCGCCTGGCGGCGGGAACCGAGCCGGGCCGCGACCTCGTCGCGCTGCCGGTCGTACTGGGCGGGGTCGGGCCGGCTGCGCTGGCGCACCTGCGCCACCACCGGTCCGGCCGGGGTGGCGTAGACGTCGGGCAGGGTCTGGCCGGCGGTCGTGGCCGCCGCGGCGGCGGCGTAGAGCGCGGCGGAGTCGCCGAGGCCGGGGACGCCGCCCTGGGCGGGATTGAACGGGCCGGTCTCCTTGGCGACGAGCGGCTCGCCGCCCAGGGTGGGGCCGCCCTTCTTCGCGCCGGTCTGGGGCGGGAAGAGGACCTCGAGCTTCTTGCCGGCCTTGGCCTGGGCGAGCGCCTCGCGGGCGCGCCGGTCGGCGATCTTGGCGGCGGCGTCGAGCTCGAGGATCTCGCGGGCGAGGTCCTTCTCGACCTCCTTCAGCGGGATGACCCGACCGTCCTCGACGCCCTCGACGAGGATGACGTGCCAGCCGAAGCGGGTGCGGACCGGCGGGGAGACCTCGCCGGCCTTCAGCGCGAAGGCCGCGTCCTCGAAGGGCTTGGCCATGAGGCCCGGGCCGAACGAGCCCAGGTCGCCGCCCTTGTCCTTCGTGGCGGCGTCCTCGGAGACCTCCTTCGCCACCTGGGCGAACGGCTCCTTCTTCACGCGCTCGGCGTACCCCTCGACCTTCTTCCGGGCCGCCTCGTCCTGCGCGGCCGGGGCGCCCTCGGGGACCTTCACGAGGATGTGGCGCGCCTTGACCTTCTTCTTCACCTCGTAGCGGGAGGCGTTGGCCGCGTAGGCCTTCTGCACGCGCGCGGCGTCGGTCTTGAGGAGGGCCGCCACCTCGGCGTCGGTGACCTTGGCCTCCTTGCGGGCCGCGGCGAGCGGGAAGCGGACGTACTCGAGGTCGACCCGGTCGGCGTCGGCCATCCAGGCGGCCCGGATCTCGTCCTCGGGGACGAGCGCGCCCTCGCGGATGAGGGCCAGCATCTTCGTGTAGAGCAGGTCGTCGACGAGCCGCTCCTCGAAGCGGGACTCGGAGCCGTAGGCCTGGCGCACCGCGCGGCGGTAGAGCTCGATGTCGAACTTGCCGTCGGTCTGGAAGCTCGGGATGGCCCAGACGACGCGGTTCACCTCGTCGGGGGTGACCCGCAGGCCCCGGCGCTTCGCCTCCTGGACGACGAGGACCCGGTCGACGAGCTGGTTCATCGCCACGTTGCGCAGGCCGAGCTGGTCGGCGAGCTCGCGGGTGAAGGTCTGCCCCATGCGGGCCTGGTAGTTCCGGAAGAGGTTCCCGTAGGCCTCCTCGTAGTCGGCCGGGGCGACCACGTAGCCGTCCACCTCGACGGCGGAGGACTGGGAGAGCCCCTCGACCTGGCATCCCTGGGAGCCCGGGCCGAAGCTGACCACGAAGACGACGATGATGATGCCGAAGAGCACGTAGGTGAGGACGCTGCGGCTCTTCGAGCGAAGGATGTCCAGCATGAGGTAGAACGCTCCCGCGGAGTGGGGTGCCGGCCGCGGCATCCGGCCACGGCGGGGTTGAACAAGTAGGTCGATGCAGGCTAAAATGCAAGGGTTTTCGAGGTCTGGACGGGTGGCGGGGGCGGGGCGGGAGTCGAATTGCTCGCACTTCTGAGGCGGTACCGGGAAGTCATCGTCGTGGTGGTCCTCGCGGTCGTCCCGCTGGGCGTCTTCTTCGCCCATGCCCGGCATCCGAGCGACCGGACCGCGCTGGACCGGTTCGTGCTCACGGTGACGAGCCCGCTCGAGAAGGCCGTCGACTGGACGCTCTCCGGAATGCTCTCCGGCTGGGAGCGTTACGTCTGGCTGCGGGGCGTGGAGCGCCGCAACGAGGCCCTGTCCCGCACCGTGAACGAGCTGCGCGCCGAGACCGCCGAGCTGGCCGACCTGAAGGCCGAGAACGAGCGCCTGGAGAAGCTGCTCGGGTTCGTGCGCTCGCGCCCCGATCACAAGGCGGTGGGCGCCCGGGTCATCGGCACGCGCATGGATCCGAAGGGGCTCCAGCTCGTCACCATCGACCGCGGCTCCGACGACGGCATCCGCAAGATGATGCCGGTGGTCACGGCGGGCGGGGTGCTCGGGCGCGTCCACACCACCGCGGGTCGGAGCGCCGACGTCCTCCTGCTCTCCGACCGCAACAGCTCCATCGCCGTGCGCTCCGAGCGCTCCCGGGCCCGGGCCAACGTGCGCGGCCAGGGGGCGCCAGGCCCCTGCCGCCTGGAGTACGCGCTCCGCTCCGACGACCTCATCGAGGGTGACGAGCTCGTCACCTCGGGCACCGACGGCGTCTTCCCGCGCGGCCTCCCGGTCGGCCAGGTCACCCGGGTGAAGCGCGGCGGGCACGGGCTCTACCAGGCGGCCGAGGTCGTCCCGGTCGTCGACGTGAACCGGGTCGAGGAGGTGGCGGTCCTGGTCTCCGTCGAGCCTCCCAACGCGCTCCCCGCGGCCCGGGCTCCCGAGCAGCCATGAAGACGTTCCTGCGCGTGCCGCTCGCCACGCTGGCGGCGCTCCTGCTCGTGGCCGTGGGCGCCTCCGCCACGCGCCAGGTCGCCGGCGGGGCCGTCTCCATCGCGCTCGCCGTGCCCGTCATCGTCTGGCTCGGGCTCGAGACACCGGTCGTCGAGGGGGCCATCGGCGCCGCGCTGGTCGGCGTCGTGCTCGACGGGGCCGCGGGGGGCCCGGGCGGGCTCCTCACCTTCCTCGCGGTGCTCGCCTTCGTGGGCGTCCGCGCCGGGGCCGGCCCCTTCGACGCCCGCAGCATGCCGGGGTTCGGGCTGCTCTCCGGCGCCGCCGCCTTCGGCATGGGGGTCGGCGCGCTGCTCCTGACGCGCTACGTTTCGCCGCCGGCGCAGGCCCCGGGCTGGGGACTCCTGGGGCGCGTGCTCGTCGAGGCGCTCCTCACCGGGCTCGCCGCGCCGCCCATCCGCTGGGTGCTCGACCGCGTCCTCGTGTCGTCCCACCGCGAGAGCCACGGGGTGCTGCGGTGAGGAGGGCGCGGTGACGCTCGGCCCGGGCACGACGGGGGGGCGGGGGCGTGGCCGGCTCCTCTGGATGGCGGGCGTGGCCGGCTTCGCCTTCCTCGTGCTCCTCTCGCGCCTCTACCACCTCCAGGTCCTGCGCGGCGAGGAGTACAAGGGGCGCGCCGACGAGAACTTCGTGAAGGAGCTCCGGGTCCCCGCCGACCGCGGGCTCATGCTCGACCGCAACCGGAAGGTCCTCGTCGACTCCCGGCCCAGCTACGACGTCGTGCTCATCCCGTACTTCTGCGGGAAGGGCTGCGACGAGGTGGTCAACCGCCTCGCCACGCTGCTCTCGCTCTCCTTCGAGGAGGAGCAGCGCGTCCGCGAGCACGTGAAGGTCGCGCGCGGCCTGGTGCGCTTCCGCCCCTTCACGGTGAAGGTCGACATCTCCCGCGACGAGCTCGACGTGGTGGAGGCGAACCGCATCGAGCTCTCCGGCGCCATCGACGTGCTCCCCACCCCGCACCGCAGCTACCGGCACGGCGTCTGGGCCAGCCACCTCCTCGGCTACATGAACGAGGTGGGGGCGGAGGAGCTCGAGAAGCTGAACGCCGAGCTCGCGAAGCAGGGCGGGGATCAGCAGCCCTACCAGCAGCGCGACTTCGTGGGGCGGCGCGGCCTGGAGCGGCGCTGGGAGCCCGAGCTGCGCGGCGCCGACGGCATCCAGCGCGTGGTCGTGGACGCCCGGGGCAACGCCAAGCGGGACAGCGAGCTCATCCCCGAGTCGCAGCGCTTCGAGCCCTCCTCGCCGGGCAACAACCTCGTCCTCTCGCTCGACTGGCGCCTGCAGGAGTTCGCGGAGAAGACCTTCCCGGCCACCGCGGGCAGCGTCATCGCCCTCGACGCGCGCACCGGCTTCGTCTTGGCGCTCGTCGACCGGCCCGCCGTCGATCCCAACAAGCTGGCCGGGCGCATCACCCGGGCCGAGCTGGCCGCCATCCGCGCCGACCCGCTGCAGCCCGAGCTCTTCCGCGCCATCCAGCAGCACTACCACCCCGGATCGACCTTCAAGGTGGTGACCGCGGTGGCCGCCCTCGAGGAGGGCGCGCTGCATCCCGGGGGGACGGTCTTCTGCCCCGGCCGGTACACGCTCGGTGGACACAGCTGGCGCTGCGACAAGGAGAGCGGCCACGGCCACGTCGACCTCGAGCACGCGCTGGGGGCGAGCTGCGACGTCTTCTTCTACGCGCTGGGCGACCGGATGGGCACGAACCGGATCGCGAAGTGGGGCTCGCTGCTCGGGCTCGGCAAGCCCACCGGGCTCGACCTGCAGGGGGAGATCCCCGGCGTCATGCCCGACGAGGCCTTCCACGACGCCCGCCTGCCCGGCGGCCACCAGCACGGCATGTCGCTCAACATCTCCATCGGCCAGGGGGACGTGAACGTCACGCCGCTGCAGCAGGTCGTGCTCTACGCCGCGCTCGCCACCGGCAAGGTCTGGAAGCCGCAGGTGGTCCTGCGCGTCGAGGACCCGAAGGGCGACGTGCTGAAGGAGTTCGCGCCCGAGGTCCGGGGAGCGCTTCCCATCAAGCCCGAGACCCGCGACGCCGTCATGAAGGGGCTCCTCGCCGCGGTCAACCAGCCCTTCGGCACCGCCTACGGCGTGCGCCTCAAGGACCGGGACGTGGTCATGGCGGGCAAGACCGGCACCGCACAGGTGGTGAAGCTCGGCGCCAAGCGGCTCAAGGCCTCGCAGGTCACCTACTTCCAGCGCGACCACGCCTGGTTCGCCGCCTTCGCGCCGGCCGACGACCCGGAGATCGTGGTGGTGGTCCTGAACGAGCACTCGGGGTTCGGCGCCTCGAACGCGGCGCCGACGGCCGTCGCGGTGGTGAAGAAGTGGCTCGACCTCCGCGAGGAGGACGCTCGGGAGCGCGAGGGCGCGTCCC
>JBAVCR010000239.1:0-13231 GCA_049586815.1 Anaeromyxobacteraceae bacterium | reverse complement strand
GCCCGGGCCGTCCGCTTCCTCGCCGACTCCCCCTTCGTCACCGGGGCCACCGTGCCGGTGGACGGCGGGCGGCATCTCGGGGTACCCGTCTAGGATTGCCTGGACCGTCCCGGTCGATTATTAGATCCCCGTCAAACGGTACTGGCCGTCTTTCCAGGGTTTTTTCGAACGAGGAGTCAGAATGGACACCGCCACCACCGTCGCCCCCGCCCCCGCCACCACCTCCACGGGAGACGCGCCGGCGTTCCTGTCCTTCACGCAGAAGGCGGTCGAGATGGTCATCGCGGCCATGGAGCAGGAAGGCCTGCAGGGCCACGGCATCCGCATCGGCGTGGCCGGCGGCGGCTGCTCCGGCTTCCAGTACACGATGGACTTCGAGAAGGACCTGCGCGACGGCGACGTCGTGCTCGACCAGGGGAACCTCAAGCTCTACGTCGACCCGATGAGCGCCATGTACCTGCAGGGCGTCACCGTCGACTACGTGCAGGGTCTCCAGGGCGCCGGGTTCAAGTTCGTGAACCCGAACGCCAAGAACACCTGCGGCTGCGGGTCGTCCTTCTCGGCCTAGCGCTCGCCTTGCTGGTCGTCCGGCAGGCGGTCGTCGGCCCCTTCGCCGAGAACACCTGGCTCGTCGCCGACGACGCCACCGGCGATGCCCTGGTGATCGATCCGGGCGGGGAGACCGCCCGGGTCCTGGGCCTCGCCCAGCCCGATTTCCGGATCGGCAGGATCGTCGCCACCCACGGTCACGTCGACCACGTCTTCGGCGCCGACGAGCTCGCCCGCCGCACCGGGGCGTCCTTCCACATCCACGCGGGCGACGAGCCCTTCCTCCGCGCGCTTCCCACGCAGGCGGCGGGGCTCGGCTTCGGGGCGGCGCGTCCGCCGGCGGTGGCGGGCTGGCTCGCCGACGGCGACGTCCTCGCCGTGGGCGGCCACGAGGCCCGCGTCCTCCACACGCCGGGGCACAGCCCGGGCGGCGTCTCGCTCTGGTTCCCGGGCGATCGCCTGGTCTTCACCGGCGACACGCTCTTCGCCGGCTCGGTGGGGCGCACCGACCTGCCCGGAGGCGACGGGGCGCAGCTCATCGGCTCGATCCGCGAGAAGCTCCTCCCGCTCGGCGACGACGTGCGCTTCTTCCCGGGGCACGGGCCCGCCGGCACGCTCGGCGAGGAGCGGCGCCGCAACCCCTACGCGGGCGACGACGCGCCGCGCGGCCGGTTCATGTAGGGGCCGCCCTACCCCATCTGCACCGGGCCCATGATGTTCTGGCCCGCGTCGACGTAGAGGACCTCGCCGGTCACGCCCGATCCGAGCGACGAGCACAGGAACAGGGCGGCCTTGCCGACCTCCTCGTGCTCGATGTTCCGGCGCAGCGGGGTCTTCGAGGCGTTCTCGGAGAGCATGGTGCGCATGCCCTTGATCCCGGCGGCGGCGAGCGTCTTCAGCGGCCCGGCGCTGATGGCGTTCACGCGGATGCCGTCGCGGCCCAGGTCCTCGGCCAGGTACCGCGTCGAGGCCTCGAGGGCGGCCTTGGCCACGCCCATCACGTTGTAGTTCGTGACCACGCGCTCGGCGCCCAGGTAGGTGAGCGTGACGATCGACGACCCCGGCTTCATGAGGGGGCGGAAGGCGCGGGCCAGCGCGATGAGCGAGTAGGCCGAGATGTCGAGCGTGATGCGCCAGGCCTCGCGGGTGGTGACGTCGACGAAGCGGCCGTCGAGGGCCTCGCGCGGCGCGTAGCCGATGGAGTGGACGAGCACGTCGACCGAGTCCCAGACCTTGCCGACCTCGGCCACGGCGGCGGCGATCTGGTCGTCGTTCGAGACGTCGAGGTCGAGGATGGCGGCGGGGTTCACGGTCTTCACGAGCGGGATGGTCCGCTTGCCCATGCCCTCGCCGGGGTACGAGAAGGCGAGCTCCGCGCCCTGCGCCCGGAACTGCTCCGCGATGGCCCAGGCGATGCTGCGGTCGTTCGCGACCCCGGTGACGAAGGCCCTCTTCCCCTGCATCAGTCCGCTCATGTCGTCCTCTTCCCGCCGGGGTTGCCGGCTCACCCTTCCCGCGCGCCGAGCGCCTCGCGGGCCTGCGTCAGTTCGGACAGGGCGTGGTCGTTGCCCGCCGCACGGGCCGCCTGGATGCCCCGGTCGTAGACCCGGGCCGCCTCGGCGGCGCGATCCTGCATCTCCAGCGTCTGCCCCCACATGAGGTACGTGGGGACGTATCCCGGGAGCCGCGCGACGAGCTCCTCGAAGGCCTTCACCGCCTCGTCGAGCTGGCCCGCGCCCCGGTGGCCCATGGCCAGCGAGTAGCGCGCGAACGGATCGTCGGGGCTGCGTTCCACGAACTTCCGGAAGGCCTCGAGTCGCTGCTCGGGAGTCACGCGCGGACTTGTAGCAGAGGGGCGGCCCCGCCGCCACCGCACCGGCCCGCGGCGGGGTAAGCTCCGGCGCCGTGGAGCCCGTTCCCGACTGCACCGGCGTCCTCCTCGGCGGCGGCCGCGCCCTGCGCATGGGCGGGACGCAGAAGGGGCTGCTCCGCCTCGACGGCGTGCCGCTCGCCGCCCGGTCGCTCGGGCTCTTCCGGGAGCTCTTCGGGGAGGTGCTCGTGGTGGCGAACGACCCGGAGCCCTGGCGCGACCTCGGGGCGACCGTGGTCCCGGACGTCCTCCCCGGGAAGGGAGCCCCGGGTGGCCTGCACGCCGCCCTCTCGGCGGCCCGCACCGGGTGGGTCTTCGTCGCCGCCTGCGACATGCCCTTCCTCGCCGAGGGGCCCATCCGCCACCTGGCCGGGCTGCGCGCCGGCGCGACCGCCGTCGTCGTCCAGGGTGAGCGCGGCATCGAGGGGCTGCACGCCTTCTGGTCCCGCGCGGCGCTCCCGGTGATCGACCGGATGCTGCGGCAGGGAGACCCGTCCATCCGCACCCTCGCGGAGGCGGTGGGGGCGCGGGTGGTGACGGCCGCCGCGTGGAGCGCCGTCGACCCCGGCGGCCGGTGCTTCGCGAACGCCAACACGCCGGACGACCTCGTCCGGCTCGGGCTCGAGATCCCGCCGCGCACCCGGGATTGACGCCGCGCAAGGACCGTCCAGGAAGGCCGCGGTAGACGATCTCCGCGCGCTGCTCGCATCGGGGCTCGTCGCCGGCCATCGACCCGCCGGCGTGGAGGGGGATACGCCGTGCTGTCCATCGAATCGCGAAGCCCGCTCGAGCGCTGAGGCCTTCCGGCCGGGGGGCCGTCGGCCTCCTCCACGTCTCGTCCGGGCACGGCGCTTCACTGACGGGCGCATTCGCTTTCCTCCCCGTCGACCTGGCCGCTCCTGCCCATCATCCATCGACTTGCAGGGCGCGCGGACTCTCCGCGCGCAGCGGAGAGGGACATGGCGAAGGACCACACGCAGATGTGGAAGGACCTGGGGCTCGACCTCGACGGGCATGCGGGGCTCCTGGGTGCGCTCGGCGGCATGTACCGGGACACCTACCTCTCCCAGCGGGGGAGGCCCCAGGCGATGGCCTACTGGGACTTCGTCCTCTCGGAGATCCACGGGCTCCGCGTGGAGGAGCTGCTCGAGGCCAAGCGACAGGGACGAAAGGTGATCGGCACCTTCTGCCTGTACGTCCCGGAGGAGCTCGTTCTCGCCGTCGACGCGGTCTGCGTGGGCCTCTGCGCCGGAGCCGAGGTGGGCACGAGCTCCGCCGAGCGGGTGCTCCCGCGCAACACCTGCGCGCTCATCAAGTCGTTCATGGGGTTCAAGCTCGACCGGCTCTGCCCCTATGTCGAGGCCGCCGACCTGGTGATCGGCGAGACCACGTGCGACGGCAAGACCAAGGCGTACGAGATCTTCGGGGAGTACAAGCCGACGTTCGTCCTCGAGGTCCCGAACATGCGCGGCGACGCCGCGCGGGCCTACTGGCGCTCCGAGATCCGCCGGCTGGCGGACGAGCTGGAGAAGGTCACGGGGCGCGCGATCACCGGGGCGTCGCTCCTCGCCGGGGTGCGGGTGGCGAACGCCAAGCGGAGCGCCCTGCAGCGCCTGTCCGTGCTGCGTCGGGCCGACCCCGCCCCCATCAGCGGGCTCGACGCCCTCCTCGTCGCCCAGACCTCCTTCTACGACGATCCCGTCCGCTTCACCGAGAAGCTGAACGCGCTCTGCGACGAGCTGGAGGAGCGGGTCCGCGCCGGCCAGGGCGTCGCCCCTGCGGGGACCCCGCGACTGCTCGTCTCCGGCTGTCCCATGGCCGCGCCCAGCTGGAAGGTCCCCTTCGTCGTCGAGACGAGCGGCGCCGTCGTCGTGGGCGAGGAGTCCTGCGTCGGGGAGCGCGGGTTCCGCAACCTGGTCCCGGAGGGCGAGACCACCCGGGAAGGCCTGCTCGACGCCATCGCCGACAGGTACTTCGCCATCGACTGCGCGGTCTTCACGCCGAACCCGGAGCGGGCCCGCCACGCGGTCGAGATGTCGCGCGACCTGGGAGCCCACGGCGCGATCCACTACGCCCTCCAGTTCTGCACGCCGTACCAGGTGGAAGGCCACAAGGTCGGGCGCATCCTCCAGGACGAGGGGATCCCGACGCTTCGGGTGGAGAGCGACTACTCGATGGAGGACGTTCCCCAGCTCCGGACGCGCGTCCAGGCGTTTCTCGAGATGATCGGCTGACGATGCGCGCCGCGGGACTCGACATCGGTTCCCGGACCGTCAAGCTCGTGGTCCTCGGGGACGACCGCGAGGTGGTCTCGGCGGCGCGCGTCGAGACCACGCCGACGGTCGGCGACGATTGCCGCCGCCTGCTCGACCGGGTGGCCTTCGACCGACTCGTGGTGACGGGGTACGGGCGGGCGCTCGCCGAGGTCCGCTTCGACGCCACGTCCGTCACCGAGATCAAGGCCTTCGCCCGCGGGGCCACGGAGCTCTTCCCGGATGCGCGGACCCTGCTCGACGTCGGCGGCCAGGACACCAAGGTCGTGGCCCTCGACGAGACCGGGCGCCCGGTGCGCTTCGAGATGAACGACAAGTGCGCGGCCGGGGCCGGGCGCTTCCTCGAGATCATGGCCCAGGCCCTCGGGGTCCCGGTGGAGGACTTCGGGGCGGCGGCGCTCGCCGGGACCGGGTCGATCCGGCTGTCGGCGATGTGCGCGGTGTTCGCGGAGTCGGAGGTGGTGGGTCTCGTGACCCGCGGGGTGGCGCGCGCCGACATCGCCCGCGCCGTGCACGAGTCGGTGGCGTCGCGGGCGGTGGCCATGGTTCGCCGCCTGGGGGTCGACGGCCCCGTGGTCTTCGGCGGGGGCGGGGCCCGGAACCTCGCCCTCGTCGACATGGTCTCGCGGGGACTGGGGGGGCCGGTCCGGGTCCCGGCGGAAGCGCAGATGGTCGCAGCCAGGGGCGCGGCGCTCATCGCCGCAGGGCTCGGAACGAAGGGCTAGGAGGACGGGATGCACGGCGACGCGGGAACGGTGGTGGCGATCCACGGGGAGACGATGGGGCGCGGCGACGACGCCCTCGGGGCCAGGCTGATGGGCAGCTTCCTGCGAACGCTCTCCACGGTGGACCCCAAGCCGGACGCCATCGTGTTCTACAACGCGGCGGTGCGCCTTCTCGCGCACTCTTCGGCGCATCTCGAGGCGCTTCGCGCGCTGGACGCGGCAGGCGTGGATCTGCTTGCCTGCGTGACCTGCCTGGAGTTCTATTCGCTGACCGACGAGCTGGCCGTGGGCGCGGTCAGCAACATGCGCGAGATCGTGCAGCGCACGCTCGGCGCCACGAGCGTCTTCACCGTGTGAGCGGAGCACCCCAATGGACCTGACGAGCTACATCGGCGAGAACCGGCAGCGCTACGTGGACGAGCTGGTCGAGTTCCTGCGCATCCCGTCGATCTCGTCGCGCGCCGAGCACCGCCCCGACATGCTCCGCGCCGCCGAGCACCTGCGCGCCGAGATGTCGCGCCTCGGCATGGACGTCCGCATCTTCCCCACCGCCGGCCACCCCATCGTGCTGGGCGAGTGGCTCGGGGCCGGGCCGTCCGCGCCGACGGTGCTCGTCTACGGCCACTACGACGTCCAGCCGGTCGACCCGCTCGACCTCTGGACCTCCCCGCCGTTCGAGCCGCAGGTCCGCGGCGGCGACCTCTACGCGCGCGGGGCGGTCGACGACAAGGGGCAGGTCTGGCTGCACCTCAAGGCCTTCGAGGCCTGGCGCCTCGCCGGCGGACCGCCGGTGAACGTGAAGATGCTCTTCGAGGGTGAGGAGGAGGTGGGGAGCGAGAACCTGGCCCCGTTCCTCGAGAAGGAGAGGGACCGCCTCTCCGCCGACGCGGTGGTGGTCTCCGACTCGCCCATGTTCGGAAAGGACGTCCCCTCCATCTGCTACGGGCTGCGCGGCCTCGCCTACTTCCAGATCGACGTCGAGGGCGCGGGGGGAGACCTCCACTCCGGCAGCTTCGGCGGCGCGGTCGACAACCCGGCGAACGCCCTCTGCCACATCGTGGCCCGCCTGAAGGACGAGGACGGAAAGGTCCGCATCCCGGGCTTCTACGACCGCGTCCGCAAGCTCACCGCGCGCGAGCGGCGCGAGGTGCGTCGGCTCCCCTTCTCGATGAAGGAATTCCTCGCGAGCGCGGGGAACCCGCCGCGCGCCTGGGGGGAGCCCGCCTTCCACGTGCTCGAGCGCATCTGGGCGCGCCCCACCCTCGACGTGAACGGGATCTGGGGCGGCTACCAGGGCGAGGGGGCGAAGACGGTCCTGCCCGCGAAGGCCGGGGCCAAGGTCTCGATGCGCCTCGTCCCCGACCAGACACCGGAGGAGATCGAGCGGAAGTTCACCGCCCACGTCCGGAAGATCGCCCCGCGTTCGGTGAAGGTGACGGTCCGTCACCTGCACGGCGGCTCCCCGTTCCTCTGCCCCACCGACGCACCCGAGTTCCAGGCCACCGAGCGGGCGCTCCGCCGCGCCTTCGGCAGGAAGCCGGTGCTCATCCGCGAGGGCGGGTCGATCCCCTTCACGGCCACCATCCAGGAGGCCCTCGGCGTCCCGGTCATCCTCATGGGCTTCGGGCTGCCCGACGAGAACAGCCACGCCCCCAACGAGCGGCTCGACCTCTCGAACTACCAGCGCGGGATCCTGTCGGCCGCCTACCTCTACGAGGAGCTGGCGGCGACGTCCCGGGGAAAGGCGCCCGCGAAGCGGGCCCGGAAGGGAAGCAAGCGATGAACCGTTCGACTCTCGCCTGGGCCATGGTCGCGACCGGCCTCCTCGCGTCGGCCTGCGGAGGCGACACGGCGGCCACCACCACCACGGCCCGCACCGGCACCTTCGAGACCCGCCTCGCCGACGTCGCCACGCTGGCAGGGCTCGACGTCCCCGCCTGGCAGGCCTGCCGGGCCGACCCGGCCATGGAGGCCCGCGTCGTCGCCGACATGACGCTCGGTGTGGCGGCCGGTGTCGGCGGCACGCCCACGTTCCTCGTGAACGGGGAGCCCGTGGTGGGGAACCAGCCCGCCTCGGTCTTCCGGAGCGCCATCCAGGCGGCGCGCACCCGCGCCCAGGCGAGCGGCCTCGCCGCGGCCGACTACTACGCGACGACCTTTCCCGGCCTGCCCGTAGGCACCTCGCCCTCGACGGGGCCGGCCGACGCCTGGGTGACCGTGGTCGAGTTCTCCGACTTCGAGTGCCCGTACTGCGCCGCGGTGCAGGGAACGCTCCAGTCGGTGCTCTCCACCGCCGGGAGCGACGTCCGCCACGTCTGGAAGCACTTCCCGCTCTCGTTCCACGCCGGCGCCCGCCCCACCGCCATCGCCGCGGAGTGTGCGCGCGCGCAGGGGCGCTTCTGGGAATTCCACGACCTCGTCTTCGCCCGGCAGTCGAGCCTGTACTGACCGGTCGCGCCCGGATCAGTACCAGTCGATCTGCTGCGTGGTCGGGCAGGGGCAGGTGTAGTCGCTCGTGACCGTGGCCGCGCCCGCGAAGGGGCCGGAGTAGCAGAAGACGGCGCAGCCCGGCGTGTTCAGCCCGGCGCCGAAGGGCTTCTGCCAGACGAGGCAGAGGGAGCCGCCCACCGACGGGCAGGACTGCGTCGGCGTGATCAGGTTCCCGCCCGGCGACCAGGCCCGGGCGGCGTTGCCGGCCGACTCGACCGTCCAGACGAAGGGCGGGTTGCAGTCGAAGTAGGTCATCTCCGACGACGTGCCGATGAAGCTCCGGTGCCGGAAGGGACACACCCCCGTGCAGCAGGCGTTCCCGGCGGCCGGCGCCTCGCAGCAGGTCCCGGTGCAGGAGAGGTTCGTGCAGGTCGCCGACTGGCAGGTCCCCGCGGAGCACACCTGGCCGGGGAGGCAGGCGTTCGTGCAGGACCCGCAATGGGTCGCGTCGGTCTGGAGGTTCACGCAGGTGCCGCCGCAGAGGGTGTAGCCGGCGGCGCAGGTGCGCTGGCAGGTGCCGGCGGCGCAGGTCTCGCCGGAGGCGCAGGCGGTGGTGCAACTTCCGCAGTGCTTCGGGTTCGTCTGGAGATCGGCGCACACCGAGGTGGAACCCTCGGCGCAGATCTGGCGGGGCGCGTTGCAGACGCAGGCGGAGGAGGTGCAGACCTCCCCCGCCAGGCAGACGATGCCGCAGCCACCGCAGCTGGAGGCGTTCGACGAGGTGTCCACGCAGGTTCCCGCGGCGGGCGGCGGGCAGAGGGCCACGGGCGCCGGGTCGCAGCCGCAGCTCCCCGCACCGCATGTGCCGAGGCCGCAATCATGGCCGCAGGCGCCGCAGTTGGCCTTGTCGGTCTGCTGGTTCACGCAGGCGAGACCGCAGCGGTCGGGCAGCGACGCCGGGCAGGCGCAGCTACCCGCCGTGCAGGTCCCTCCGGTCGGGCAGGAGACGTTGCAGGCCCCGCAGTAGAGCGGGTTCGTCTGCGTGTCGACGCAGACGTCGCCGCAGGCGGTCTGCCCCTCCGGACAGGTGAGCCCCTTCGACGTGCACCCGGCGGCGGCGAGCGCCGCGACGAGCACGAGGAGCCAGCCGTTCTTCGCCACCGACCTCGCGAGCGACTTCGCCATCGCACCCTCCCCGGAACGTCCCCTGGACCCGGACAGTGTAGACGCCCGGAGGGCGATGCGGGGCGTCCCTAGCGGGCGCGCGAGCGCGTGGCGGCCGGCTTGCGCGGCACCACCTCGCTCTTCGCGCGGGTGAGGCGGAACTTCGCGTCGGTCTTCTGCCGGTTGGAGGCCTTCCGCGTGGTCTTGCGCGACGGGCGGGTGCCCGGCGCGAAGTCCTCGAAGGCGTAGAGGGCCTTGCGGTCCTTCTCGGCGAGGTTGTGGGGCTTCGGGCCGGGCTTCGCCTTCTTCACCGCCTTGGCCTTCTTCGGCCCGGCGCGCTCGGTGTGATAGCGGAACCACTCGGCCTTGGTCGCCATGCTCGTTCCCCCTTCCTCTGCGGGATGGGGTGATTGTAGCGCCGTCGGACCCGCCGTGCGGCCATACCCGTCAGGGACGGGAGCCGCAGCAGGCCACGGGTTTGGGGGATTCGCTCTACTACCCGGCGCGGCGCCAGCGGGCGTTGTGGCGGGACAGGTCCGCGTCGAGGCTCGCGATCTCGCCCTCCCCCACGATTCCCGTTTCCACGAAGAACTGCCCGATGCGTTGCTGCAGGCGCCGCTGCCTGCCGAGGAGGGCGAGCAGCTGCGGCGCGGTGAGGAACCCATGGCGCCTCGCATACTCGCCGAAGGGCTCGCCGGCGCCCTCGCGGCGCCGCCGGTCGAGGAGCTCGCGGACGTCGTCGTCGGAGAGGTGGCCCCATTCCACGGCGATCCGCCCGATGGAGGGGCGCTGCCGGCGCTGCCAGGCGACGGCCTCGACGAGGTTTCGCCACGACGCGCGCCCGGAGTAGTAGAGGAACTCGGCGAAGAGGAGCGTGCGGTGGGGCAGCGGGGCGCGGTGGACGTGGTCCCGCGGCGGGCGGGAGACCCGGTCCCGGGGTCGCTGCGCAGCCGGGCGCGGCGCCGGGGGGGCCTCCTCCCGCGACAGGACCTGGTAGGCCTCGAGGATGCGCCGGAACTCCTCGGCGAGGCGGACCTCGCTCCGGCCGAGCGCCTGGGCGCGGTCCGGGTGGCTGTCGAGGGCGCGGCGGCGGAAGGCCTCGCGCACCTCCCGTCGGAACTCGTCGGCATCGCGGCAGTCGGGGCGGTTCGCGCCGAAGAGCACGTCGAGGGCCGACTCCACCACCCCCCGATCGCCGAATTCCCGAGTCTCCACGGCCGCCTCCGCCCTTCCGGTTCCACCGGTACCGAACGATGCCGATGGTGGATCGGATCCGGGTCGGCGTCGAGCTTCCGGCCAGGGGTCGTGAGGCGCGCCCTACAGGACCGAGTCGACCAGCCGGGCGAGCTGCTGTCCCGTCCTCCGGAGCGGGGAGCGGGCCGCCCAGACGGCGGGGTCCTCGAGGAGGTCCGAATCCCGGATGTACCGTTCCTGGACCCGGGCCAGGTCGGCCACCACGCCCCGGTCGTAGAAGAAGACCATCTCCTCCTCGTTCAGCGCGAAGGAGCGCATGTCGAGGTTGGACGACCCGATGGCGCAGACGTCGTCGTCCACCGAGATGTGCTTCGCGTGCAGGAAGCGGGTCCGGTAGAGGTGGATCTTCACGCCGGCCGCGAGCAGCTCGGAGTAGTAGGACTCCTGGGCGAGCCGGACGAGCCACTGGTCGGCCTGCAGCGGCGTGACGAGGCGGACCTCGAGCCCGCGGATGGCGGCGGCCTGCATGGCGTCCACGAAGGGCCGGTCGGGGACGAAGTACGGGGAGGTGACGACGATCCGCTTCCGCGCCCCGTAGAGCATCTGCACGAAGGCGCGCTCGTTGTTCTCGGTCTCGTAGGTGGGGCCGCTCGGCAGTACCTGGGCCTTCACCGTCCCGGCCGACGCCGGCGCCGGGTAGTGGCGTTCCCCTTCGGGCTTCCGCCCGGTGTCGAGGAAGCGGTCGGTCAGGAAGACGGCCTGCAGCTGCCAGACCACCGGCCCCTCGACCCGGACCACGAGCTCCTCGTAGGTGAGGCCGCGCCCCTTGTAGCCGTAGGCGTCGACGAGGTTCTGCGACCCGGTGTAGCCGACGCTCCCGTCGAGGACCGCGATCTTGCGGTGGTTGCGCAGGTCCCGCCGCGCCCGCCGCGTCCCCGGGGTGAGGAGCGACACCACCTCGACGCCGGCATCGCGGAGCTCCGGGGCGAGCGCCTTCAGCCCGGGCCGGGATGCGAGCCCGTCCATCATCACCCGGCAGGAGACGCCCCGCCGCGCGGCGCGGATCACGGCCTCGGTCACCCGGCGCCCGGTGGCGTCGGGCTCGAGGATGTAGAACATGAGGTGGACGCTCTCCCGCGCGGCCTCCACGTCGGCCACCAGCCGGTCGATGGTCTCGTCGTAGCGGTCGAGGAGCTCGACCCGGTTCTCGCCCACGACCGGGAAGCGTCCGAGCCTGTGGACGAGCTGCGCCGTGGCCGCGAGCTCGGACCGCACCTCGAGAGGGGCCGCGGCGATGGCCAGCGCCGGGGAATCGCCGATGATCGCGTTCGCCTCCTCCTGCCGCCGCTTGCGGAGCTCGGGCAGGTAGGCCCGGCCGAAGACCGAGTACAGCGTCGCGCCCACGATGGGGGCGACCAGGATGAGGAGGAGCCAGGCCCGCGCGGCGTTCGGGGAGCGGCGGCGCGGCACGGCCCAGATGGCCCAGAGGCGGATCGACCAGTTGAGGGCCGGCAGGAGCCAGGCGACGTGGAGGGCGGGGTTCACGGGGCGTTCCTCCGGGCGCCGGGTGCCCTCTCCTTCCCGGTTCCCTTTCGCGCCGGCGGAGGCTTCCCTCCCGCCGCGGCGTCGAGGCGCGCCTCGGCCGCGCCGCAGGCCTCCCGCATGGTGAGGGCGAGCCGCCGCAGCGCCGGGCCGAGGGGGGACCGCGGCCGCCAGACGAGCGCGATGGTGCGGTGGGGCTCGGGGCTGGCGAGGCGCCGAACCACGAGCTCGGAGCGCCGGTTCTCCACCGGGATGGCGATCCGCGGCAGGAGCGTGACCCCGGCCCCGCCCGCGACCATCTGGGCGAGGGTGGCGAGGCTCGTGGCGCGGAAGTCGAGCTCGCGCCCGCGGGCGCCGGCGCAGTAGGCGAGCGCCTGGTCGCGGAAGCAGTGGCCGTCGTCGAGGAGGAGGAACCCGGCGCCCCGCAGCTCCTGGGGCGTCGCCGGCGCACTCTCCCGGACGAGCGGGTGGCCGGGAGGGGCGGCGAGCACGAACGGGTCCTCGCAGACGAGCTCCCTCTCCACCTCGCCGAGGGGAGCCTCGAGCGCGAGGAGCGCCCCGTCGATGCGCCCCTCGCGGAGCGACTCCACCAGGATCTCGGTCTTGTCCTCCACCCAGACGGCGGCGAGGCCGGGGTGGCGCGCCCGCAGGAGCGGCACCACCTCGGGGAGCAGGTAGGGCGAGATGGTGGGGATGACGCCGAGCCGCAGCGTCCCGGAGAGCGGGTCGCCGAGCTGGCGCACGCTGTCGGCCAGATCGTCGGCCTCGAGGAGCAGCCTGCGCAGGCGGGGGAGGACCACCTCGCCGGCGGCGGTGACGAGCACCTTGCGGCCTCCCCGCTCGAAGAGGCGCACGCCGAGCGCCTCCTCCAGCTGGATCACCTGGGCCGAGAGCGAGGGCTGGGAGACGTGGCAGCGCTCGGCGGCCCGGCGGAAGGAGCGCAGCTCGGCGACCGCGGCCACGTACTGCAGCTGCCGGAGGGTGAACGGATGCGGAGAGGACCTCATGATAGGTCCAGCCTATCACCGGACCGCCTTGCGCGCCGCGCGGCGCCCCCGGTACAAGACGGCGTTGCGTTCCGTCCTGGTCATCCGCTACAGCGCGCTCGGCGATCTCGTGCTCGCCACGTCGGTGATCGATCCGCTGCGGGCCCGGTTCCCGGACGCGCGCATCGAGTGGGTCACCTCCCCGGCCTACGCCCCGCTCGTCGAGGGGCTGCCGGGGATCGAGCGGGTGCACCGTCTCGGCGGGGGGATCCGGGAGGCGGTGGAGCTGGGCATGCGGCTCCGCGGGCGCTTCGACCTCGCCATCGACCTGCAGAACAAGGTGAGGAGCGCGGTGGTGGCCCGCGCCGCTGGCCGACGCCAGATCGCCTTCCGCCGCCGGACCGGCTCCCAGGCCGCCCTGGCGCTCCTCGGCGTCGACCCGCCGGTGCGCGGCCCCCACGCCACGACGCTCTACGCCGAGGCCCTCCGCCCGATCGG
>JBAVCR010000238.1:0-15676 GCA_049586815.1 Anaeromyxobacteraceae bacterium | reverse complement strand
CAGCTCCCTCGACAACGTCCACCGTCGCATTCCCGACCTCCTGGCCCCGCCCACAGGCCAAGAGATCAAGAACGCTCGGGATTGTCGATCCCCCCGAACCCAGTCCCTAAGCTGATCGCGTCTCTAGACCGTGTGCAGGAAGAGGAGCGACGGATCCTCGAGGTGGCGGATCACCTCGTAGGTGAACGCCGCCGCATCGCTCCCGTCGACGACCCGGTGGTCGCTCGTGAGCGAGACGTACATCACGTCGCGGACCACCACCTGCCCGTCGCGGGCCACCGGGGTGGGCCGGATGCGGTGCACGCCCAGGATGGCCACCTCGGGGAAGTTGATGACCGGGGTCGCGAACATGCCCCCGAGCGCCCCCAGGCTCGTCACCGTGAAGGTGGAGCTCCCCACGTCCTCCGGGCGGAGCTTCCCGGCCCGGCTGTCCGCGCCCAGCCGCTCGATCTCCCGCGCCAGGTCGACGATGGAGCGCCGGTCGGCGTGCCGGACCACCGGGACGGTGAGCCCCTGGTCGGTGGCCGCCGCGATGCCGAGGTCGTACCAGCGCTTCTGGTGGATCTCGCCCCGCTCCTCGTCGAAGGAGGCGTTCAGCTGCGGAAACTTCCGCAGTGCCGCCACGGTCGCCTTGAGGACGAAGGGAAGGAACGTGACCTTCACCCCCTCCGCCCCGGCGGCGCGCGCCATCCGATCCTTCATGGCCACGAGCTCGGTCGCGTCCACCTGCTCGACGAAGGTGAAGTGGGCGGCGGTGCGCTTGGACCGGGCCATCTTCTCGGCGATCCGCCGGCGCAGTCCGCGGACCGGGACCACCTCGACCGTCCCGGGCTCGACGCCCGCCCCGGCCGGGCGGGCCTCGGCCTGCAGGACGTCGGCCGCCCCGTGGCCGTTCGACCCGGAATGGGCCTCCACGTCGACCTTCGTGACCCGGCCACCCGGGCCGGTGCCGGGAACCCGCTGGAGGTCGACGCCGATTCGACGCGCGAGCGCGCGCACCGCCGGGGTGGCGAGGGCGCGTCCCTGCACGCCCGGCGAGGCCCGGTGGACGGCTTCCGCCACGGCGGCCCGGACGTCGGCCGCGGGTCCGGGGGCCGGGAGCGGCGGAACCGACGGCTTCGGGAGCGGGACGACCGGCGCCACGGCCGTGGCGCCGCCCTCGAGCTCCATCTCGACGAGCGCGTGGTGGACCTTCGCGATCTCCCCCTCCTTCCAGAGGAGGCGCGTCACGGTCCCCCGCTTCGGCGACGGGATGGTCACCGTCGCCTTGTCGGTCATGACCTCGGCGAGGGGCTGGTCCTCGACGACCGCGTCGCCGGGCTTCACGAACCACTTCAGGATCTCCGCCTCGACGACGCCCTCGCCGATGTCGGGGAGCAGGAACTCGTAGGCCATGGCTCTCTCCGCTCCGCGTGGCTAGTAGGCGACGACCTCGCGGATGGCCTTCAGGATCCGGGGCGCCCGCGGCAGGTACTCGTTCTCGAGGGTGTAGGGGAACGGCGTGTCGAACCCGGTCACCCGGGTCACCGGCGCCTCCAGGTGGAGGAAGCACCGCTCCTGGATGAGCGCGGAGATCTCCGCCCCGAAGCCGCAGGTGCGGGGCGCCTCGTGGACCACGATGGCGCGGCCGGTCTTGCGCACCGACTCGGCGATGGCGTCGACGTCGAGCGGCTGCAGGGTGCGCAGGTCGAGCACCTCGGCCTCGATCCCCTGGGCCGCTGCCTCGCGCGCGGCCTGGTCGGCCTCGTGCCACATGGCGCCCCAGGCGATGACGGTCACGTGACGCCCCTCCCGCGTGACCTTGGCCTTGCCGATGGGGACCACGTACTCCCCCTCGGGGACCTCCCCCTTCGCCGCGCGGTAGACCCGCTTCGGCTCGAAGAAGAGGACCGGGTCCGGGTCGCGGATGGACGCCGCGAGCAGCCCCTTCGCGTCCACCGGGTTCGAGGGCACGACCACCTTCAGCCCCGCGGTGTGGATGAAGTGGGCCTCGGGCGACTGGGAGTGGTAGTGGCCGCCGCGGATGCCGCCGCCGTACGGGGTGCGGATGACCATCGGGCAGGTGTACTGGCCGCCCGACCGGTAGCGGTACTTCGCCACCTCGCTCAGGATCTGGTCCATCGCCGGGAAGATGAAGTCGGCGAACTGGATCTCGGGCACCGGCTTCAGGCCGTAGAGGGCCATTCCCAGCGCCGTCCCGATGACGCCGCTCTCGGCGAGCGGCGTGTCGATGACCCGGTCCTTGCCGAACTCCTCCTGCAGCCCCTGGCTGGCGCGGAAGACGCCGCCGAACTTCCCCACGTCCTCTCCCAGGACGACCACGTTCGGGTCCCGGCGCATCTCCAGCCGGAGCGCGTCGTTCACCGCCTGGATGATGTTCATGTTCGCCATGGGTCCCTCGTGCTAACGGGCGCTCGCCGCACGCGGATCGGCGGCGATGGCGGCGCGGATCTCCTCGAGCTGCTCCCGCTGCTGCCAGAGCGGCTCGGCGTACACCCCCTCGAACAGGGTCTCGAGGGCGGGCTTCGGCGCGAAGGCCTCGGCCTCCTCGACGGCGCGCCGCACCTGCTCCCGCGCGTCGGACCGCAGGCGCTCGGTCTCGCCCTCGGGCAGGAGCTTCCTCCAGGTGAGGTAGCGGCCGAGCCGGAGGATGGGGTCGCGCGCCCGCCAGCGCTCGACCTCCTCCGCGCTCCGGTAGGCGCGCGGGTCGTCGGAGGTGGAGTGCCCCTCGACCCGGTAGGTGACGCACTCGAGGAGGGTCGGCCCCTCGCCCGCGGCGGCGCGGGCCCGGGCGCGCCGGGTCGCGGCGTGGACCGCGAGCAGGTCGTTGCCGTCCACCCGCTCCCCGTGGATGCCGTAGGCGACCGCCTTCTGCGCGATGGTCTCGGAGGCGGTCTGGAGCTCCCGGGGCACGCTGATGGCCCAGCCGTTGTTCCGGCAGGCCATGATGACCGGGACCTTGTGGACCCCGGCGAAGTTGGCGCCGGTGTGGAAGTCGTTGGCGCTCGTGGCCCCCTCGCCGAACCAGGTGAGCGAGACCATGTCGTCGCCCTTGATCCGCGCGGCCCAGGCGGCCCCGACCGCCTGCGGCACCTGGGTGGCGATGGGGGCGCTGATGGAGACGAAGTGGCCCTTCGACCAGGCCTCGTGGCAGGGCATCTGGTGGCCAAGCATCCGGTCGCCGGCGTTTCCGAGCAGGTCGCAGACGAAGGTGACGAGCGGCATGCCGCGGTAGAGGGCGCCGGCGTGCTCCCGGTAGGACGGGAAGAGCCAGTCCTGCTCCTGCATGCCGGCCACCGTGCCGAGCACGGTCGCCTCCTCGCCGATGGCCCCGATGTAGAACCCGATCCGCCCCTGGCGCTGCAGCTGCACCATGCGCTCGTCGAGCTCGCGGGAGAGGATCATGGACCGGTAGAGGTCGACGGCAAGGTCGTCGGCGAGGGCCACCTCGGCCGGATCGGCCGACCCGTCGTCGGCGATCACGCTGCGGAGCGGGAACTCCGCCTCCCAGCGCCCCGGACCGGTGGCCGCCGCGGCCGTGAGGCTCCCCTTCCGGTTCCTCGCTTCCTCGATGTCGCGCACGCGTCGCATCCCTCGCTCCCCCTTCACGGCCGCCCCTGCGGGGCGCGCGATTCGATCATGCCCTTCATGAAGAGCTCCCCGGCGCGGTAGCTCGACCGGACGAGCGGGCCGCTCGCCACGTAGCGGAAGCCATGCTCCCGCCCCATGCGCTCGTAGGCCGCGAAGACCTCCGGCGTGACGAACTCGACCACCGGCAGGTGCCACGCCGACGGGCGGAGGTACTGGCCGAGCGTGAGGACCTCGACGCCCACCGCGCGCAGGTCCCGCATGGCCTCCTCGACCTCGGCCGCCGATTCGCCGAGGCCGACCATGATCGAGGACTTCGTCACCACCGCAGGGAACTCCCGCTTCATCCTCGCGAGGACCCCGAGGGTCTGGTCGTAGCCTGCCCGGCCGTCGCGCACCGCGGGCGTGAGGCGGCGCACGGTCTCGACGTTGTTCGCGAACACGTCGGGCCCGGCGCGGCCGACGGTCCGGACCGCCTCCGCGTCTCCCTGGAAGTCGGGCGTCAGCACCTCGACGAGGAGCCCGGGGATGGCCTTGAGGTGCCGGATGGCCTCCGCGAAGTGGGACGCGCCGCCGTCGGGGAGGTCGTCCCGGTCCACGCTCGTCACCACGACGTAGTCGAGGTGGAGCTGCCGGACCGCGTCGGCCATGTGGCGGGGCTCGTCGGGATCGAGAGCCGGGGGACGCGCCGCGGTCTTCACCTGGCAGAACCGGCAGCCCCGGGTGCACGTGTCCCCCATGAGCATGACGGTCGCGGTTCCCCCACCCCAGCACTCGGCGACGTTCGGGCAGTGGGCCTCGGCGCAGACCGTGTGGAGCTTCAGTCCGGCGAGGGTCTCGCGCACCTTGCCGTAGCGCTCTCCGCCCGGCACGCCGACCCGCAGCCACCCGGGTTTACGGGCGTTTATGGGCAGTCCGTTCGCACGGATGGCGGCGATGGCCTCCCGGGCCCCGTCGACCTCGGGGTCGGGGGAAATCACCGGGAGTCGCTCGTCGCGGGTGGCCATCCGGGGCGCTTTCTATTCGCCCGCCGGTCCGGGTTCAAGGATGCTTGCAGGGCCCCTCGCCGCGCCGACTTGGCGTGGCCCCCCGGCTCCCGGTGGGGTATGAAGCGGGACCATGGCGGGTGAATCCTCGAGCCCCGATGCCGCTGACGGCAAGGCGGCCCGGGTCCTCATCGTGGACGACGACGCGGTGGTCCGCGAGGCCATCGGCATGGTGCTCACCGAGGAGGGCTACGAGTGCCAGGCCACCTCGGGCGCCGAGGCCGCCCTCGACGCGGTCCGGGAGAGCGATCCGCACCTCGTCATCAGCGACATGAAGATGCCCGGGAAGGACGGGCTCTGGCTGCTCGACCGGCTGCGCCGGGAGCGCCCCGACACGGCGGTGGTGATGCTCACCGCCTACGGCGACACCGAGGCCGCGGTCGAGTGCCTGCGGCGCGGGGCCACCGACTACCTGCTCAAGCCGCCCAAGTCGACCGACCTCCTGCGCTCCATCGAGCGCGCCCTCTCCCGGCGGCGCGACGAGCGGGCCCGCGAGCGCTACCGCTCGAGCCTCCAGCACGCCGTGCGCGAGAAGGCCACCGATCTCCGGCGCGCGCTCGTGGAGGTGGAGGCCGCCTACCACAGCACCCTCTACGCGCTGGTGGCCGCGCTCGACGCCCGCGAGCACGAGACCGGCGACCACTCCCAGCGCGTCGGCCGCTACACGCTCGCCCTGGCCGACCGGCTGGGCGTCCCGATGTCCCAGCGGAACGACATCTTCCGCGGCGCCCTCCTCCACGACATCGGGAAGATCGGCGTCCCGGACGCCATCCTGCTGAAGCCCGGCCCCCTCGACCCGCAGGAGTGGGAGGAGATGCGCAAGCACCCGCAGGTCGGCTTCAACATCCTGAAGTCGATCGGGTTCCTCAAGGTGCCGGCCGAGATCGTCCTCTCCCACCAGGAGCGCTACGACGGGACCGGGTATCCCCGGGCCCTGCGCGGCGAGGAGATCACGCTCGGCGCGCGCATCTTCGCCGTGGCCGACGCCCTCGACGCCATGGCGAGCGACCGCCCGTACCGCAAGAGCCTGGGCTTCGAGCGCGCCATCCAGGAGATCGCCCGGCAGTCCGGCACGCAGTTCGACCCGCAGGTGGTGGAGGCGCTCCTCTCCATCGGCCGCGCCGGCATCGAGACCATCGCCCGCCTGGAGACCCGGCCGCTGTGACGCCCCCGACCCCTGCGCCGGGGAAGCGCGCCCCCCTCCACGACCCGCAGGGTCGGCACATCGTCTACCTCCGGCTCTCGCTCACCGACCGCTGCAACTTCCGCTGCAGCTACTGCAGCCCGGGGCTCGAGACCGCCCACGGCGACGCCCTCGACCGGGACGCCATCCGTCGCCTCGTCGGGATCTTCGCGCAGATGGGCATCCGCCGCGTGCGGCTGACCGGCGGCGAGCCCACCCTGCGCCGCGACCTCGTCGAGATCGTCCGCGACATCCACGGGACGCCGGGCATCGCGGAGATCGCCCTCACCACGAACGGCCACCGCCTGGCCGAGCTCGCCCTCCCGCTCCGCGAGGCCGGCCTCCGGCAGCTCAACGTCTCCCTCGACACCTTCGACCCGGCCCGCCTGGAGAAGCTCTCCGGCCGGGCGGCCGACGTGGAGCGCATCCGCGCGGGCATCGCGGCGGCGGCGGCCGCGGGGTACCCCTCCCTCAAGCTCAACACCGTCGTGCTCCGCGGCGTGAACGACCACGAGCTCGGCGACCTGGCCCGGTTCGCCTGGAGCCACGGCGCCATCGCCCGCTACATCGAGCTCATGCCCTTCGGGGGCGGCGAGGTCGTCTCCGTCGCGGAGATGCAGCGGCTCCTCGTCGCGCAGGGGCTCTCGCTCGAGCCCGACGAGTCCCGGGGCTGGGGCCCGGCGCGGCACATGCGCGGCGTCTCCCGGGTGGACGGTCGCGAGGTCCGGGGACTCCTCGGATTCATCGGCGCCATCACCGAGAACTTCTGCGGCGATTGCAACCGGGTCCGGGTGAGCGCCGCGGGCGCCCTCCGGGCCTGCCTGGGCGGCCGCGACGAGGTCCCGCTGGTCGCGCTCCTCCGCGACGGCACGGACGACGCCGTCGAGGCCGCCATCCGGGAGGGGCTATCCCGGAAGCGCGACCGGCACCACATGGAGGAGGAGTCGTTCGAGACGATGGTGCGGATCGGCGGGTGACGCCGGCCGTCAGTGGTTGACGGCCGGGGCCACGGGGCGCCCGTGCTCGTCCACGCTCGCCGGGTCGCCCTTGCAGGCGAGCTCGGTGAGGTGGGTGTGGATCTTCATCGAGCAGAACTTCGGGCCGCACATCGAGCAGAACTCGGCGTTCTTGAAGGCCTCGTGCGGCAGGGTCTCGTCGTGCATCCTCCGGGCGGTGTCCGGGTCGAGCGAGAGCGCGAACTGCTGCTTCCAGTCGAACGCGTAGCGCGCGCGGGAGAGCGCGTCGTCGCGGTCGCGGGCGCCGGGGCGGTGCCGGGCCACGTCGGCGGCGTGCGCCGCGATCTTGTAGGCCACGATGCCCTGCCGGACGTCGTCGGCGTCGGGGAGCCCCAGGTGCTCCTTCGGGGTCACGTAGCAGAGCATCGCCGCGCCGTGCTGCGCCGCGACGGTGGCGCCGATGGCGCTCGTGATGTGGTCGTAGCCCGGGGCGATGTCGGTCACGAGGGGCCCGAGCACGTAGAAGGGCGCCTCGTCGCAGAGCTCCCGCTCCTTCTCCATGTTCATCGGGATCTGGTCGAGCGGCACGTGGCCGGGACCTTCCACCATCACCTGGACCTCGTGCTTCCAGGCCCGGCGGGTGAGCTCGCCGAGGACCGTGAGCTCGGCGAACTGGGCGTCGTCGGAGGCGTCGGCCAGGCAGCCCGGCCGCAGGCCGTCCCCGAGCGAGAAGGCCACGTCGTAGCGCTTGAAGATCTCGCAGATGGCGTCGAAGTGCGTGTAGAGCGGGTTCTCGGCCCCGTTCTGGAGCATCCACTGGGCCATGAGGGCCCCGCCCCGGGAGACGATCCCGGTGACGCGCTTCGCGGCCAGCGGGATGAAGTCCCGGAGCAGGCCGGCGTGGATGGTCATGTAGTCCACGCCCTGGCGGGCCTGGGCCTCGATCACCTGGAGGAGCAGCTCCGGGGTGAGCTGGGCCACGTCGTTCACGTGGGCCATGGCCTCGTAGATGGGCACGGTACCGACCGGGAGCGGGCTGTGGCGCAGGATGGCCTCCCGGATCTGCGGGATGTCCCCGCCCGTGGAGAGGTCCATCACGGTGTCGGCCCCGTACCTGAGGCAGATGCGGAGCTTCTCGAGCTCCCCCTCGATGTCGCTAACGACGGCGCTGTTGCCGATGTTCGCGTTGATCTTGCAGGTCGCCCCGATGCCGATGGCGATGGGGTCGAGCTCGGGGTGCGCGACGTTCGCGGGGATGATCATCCGTCCCCGGGCCACCTCGGCCTGCACGAACTCCGGCGTGAGCTTCTCCCGGGCGGCGACGTGCGCCATCTCCTCGGTGACCACGCCCTTGCGGGCATAGTGCATCTGGGTGACGTTCGGCTGCCCACGGCGCTTCTTGACCCAGTCGGACCGCATCCTTCGGCGACCTCCAGAACGAGGGGACGCGAAGGTAGACCCCGGACTGACCGAAGTCAAACGCGGACGTGCGACGAATTTTCGTTCACTTCCGCAGGGCGCGGAACGCGTCGCGGCCGGCGTAGCGGGCCGTCTTGCCGAGCTCCTCCTCGATGCGGAGGAGCTGGTTGTACTTGGCGATCCGGTCGGTGCGGGAGGCCGACCCGGTCTTGATCTGGCCGCAGTCGCAGGCCACCGCCAGGTCGGCGATGGTGGTGTCCTCGGTCTCGCCCGAGCGGTGGCTCATCACGCTCGTGTAGCCGGCGCGGTGGGCCATGCGGACGGCCTCGAGCGTCTCGGTGAGCGAGCCGATCTGGTTCACCTTGACGAGGATGGAGTTCGCGACGCCCTGCTCGATGCCGCGCCCCAGCCGCTCCACGTTGGTGACGAAGAGGTCGTCGCCCACGAGCTGGATCTTCCCGCCCAGCCGCTCGGTGACGAGCTTCCAGCCCTTCCAGTCGTCCTGGTCGAAGCCGTCCTCGATGGAGACGATGGGGTACTTGGCGCACAGCTCGGCGTACCAGTCGACGAGGCCGGCCGCGTCGAAGGTCCGCCCCTCCCCCTTCAGCGTGTACTTCCCGGTCTTCTTGTCGAAGAACTCGGAGCTGGCGACGTCGAGGGCGAAGGCCACGTCCTTCCCGGCCTTGAGCCCGGCCGCCTTCACCGCCTCCATGATGACCGCGAGGGCCTCCTCGTTCGAGGCCAGGCTCGGGGCGTAGCCGCCCTCGTCGCCCACGCCGGTCGAGGCGCCCTTCCCCTTCAGCACCTTCTTCAGCGCGTGGAAGATCTCGGCCCCGTAGCGCAGGCCCTCGGCGAAGGACGGCGCGCCGAGCGGGACCACCATGAACTCCTGCACGTCGACGTTCGAGTCGGCGTGCGCCCCGCCGTTCAGGATGTTCATGAGGGGCACGGGCAGCGTGCGCGCGTTCGCCCCTCCCACGTACCGGTAGAGCGGCAGCTCGTGGGAGAGCGCGGCGGCGCGGGCCGCGGCGAGCGAGACGCCCAGGACGGCGTTGGCGCCCAGCTTCGCCTTCGTCTTCGTCCCGTCGAGGGCGATCATGCGCGCGTCGAGCGCGGCCTGGTCGGAGGCGTCCATCCCGACGACGGCCGGGCCGATCACGTTGGCCACGTTCTGGACGGCCTTGCGGACGCCCTTGCCGAGGTAGCGCTTCTTGTCTCCGTCCCGGAGCTCGAGGGCCTCGTGCTCGCCCGTCGAGGCGCCCGAAGGCACCGCCGCGCGGCCGAGGTGGCCGCTCGCCACGGCGACCTCGACCTCCACGGTGGGGTTGCCACGGGAATCGAGGATCTCGCGGGCGGCGACGTTGATGATCTCGGTCATGGCGGGCTCCTGGTGGGGAAAGGGGTGCGCCCATTTGCCCGTTCGATCGCGCGGCCGTCAACCCTCTTCGCCACCCGATGCGGGCCCTCCGGGGCTGCTTGACCCCGGCCGGGGCGAGGCGTAAGCGGATCGTCCAACCGGGAGGACGCCATGTCGAGGCTGCTCGAGGGGAAGGTCGCGGTCGTCACCGGCGCGGGGGCCGGCATCGGCCGGGCGCACGCGCTGGCGCTCTCGCGGGCCGGGGCCAAGGTGGTCGTGAACGACCTGGGGGGCGATCGCCACGGCGGGGGGCGCGGCGCGCAGGCCGCCGACCTCGTGGCCCAGGAGATCCAGGCCCAGGGGGGCGAGGCGGTGGCGAACCACGACACCGTCGCCACCCGCGAGGGGGTCGACGGGATCCTCTGGGCGGCGCAGGCGAAGTTCGGGCGCGTCGACGTCTGGGTGAACAACGCCGGCATCCTGCGGGATCGGACGCTCCTCAACCTCACCGACGACGACTTCGATCGCGTGCTCGAGGTCCACCTGCGCGGCACGTTCCTCGGGACCCAGGTCGCGGCGCGGGCCATGCGGATCCAGGGCCAGGGCGGACGCATCGTGAACACGACGAGCCTGTCGGGGCTCCTCGGCAACTTCGGCCAGGGCAACTACGGCGCGGCCAAGGCCGGCATCTACGGCCTCACCCGCGTGGCCGCGCTCGAGCTCGAGCGCTTCGGCATCGCCGTGAACGCCATCGCGCCGGTGGCCGTGACCCGCATGACGAGCGACCTGAAGATGTTCGCCGGGGCCACCGAGGCCGAGATGGGGCCACAGCTCATCGCGCCGGCCGCCGTGTTCCTCGCGAGCCCGCTCGCCGACGGGATCACGGGCCAGGTGCTCGGCGTCCAGGGCGGGAAGGTCTTCCTCTACCGGATGGAGACCACCGCGGGGGTCGAGAAGGACGTGGCGAAGGGCCCCTGGACCCCGGAGGAGATCCGGGCGGCGTGGGAGAGGATCTCGGCCTGAGCCTCAGCCCGCCTGGCCGTAGTCGATGATGATGACGCCGCCGGACGGCGTCTCGTCGTCGGCAGGCTTCTCTGCGTCGCCGGGGACGATCGCCTCGGGAACGGGGATCTGGATGCCGGGGCGGTCGTCGCGACCGCGCTCCCGCTCGCGTCGGCGGATCTCCTCGATCACGAACGCGTCCAGCATGACCCCGTCCACCTCCTCCGATCTCGGTAACACGCGCCGATCGGGACGGCAAGGTTGCGTGGTCAACGTCCTTTTTCGGCCCGGCCCTTGAAGGCTTCGAGCGTCTTCGGCAGCTGGACCTTGGTGAGCTGGTCGCTGATGCGGTCGACGATGGCCTGCGGAACGAGGGGCGGCTTCGAGACCTGCACCTCGACGGTGTAGCGGGCGAGCGTGTTCCCGGAGTGGTTCGAGAGCTCCCAGGCGCCGTTCGAGACCTTCATCATGTCGCCCTTCACGAGCGACCAGGTCATCCGGGTGGGCGACTGCTCGACGTGGCGCAGCACGTACTTGATGGTCTTCACGCCGAGGTCCACCTCGTACTCGACGTCCTTCACGCCCTTGTCGTCGTGGACCACCCGGCAGCGCTTCACCCCGGGAACGAAGCCCGGGTAGGCGCCGTAGTCGGCGATCACCTTCCAGAACGCCTCGACCGGCACGTCCACCACCATCTCCTTCGACACCTTCGACGCCATCGCGCCTCCGATCCGTCTCGGCTACCAGCCGTAGTTCGGCTTCTGGTGGAAGTGGTGCTCGGTCTCGATGTACCGCAGCGTCCCGGTCCGGCTCCGCATCACCACCGACTGGGTCCGCGCCCCGTCGCCGGTGAACCGGACGCCCTTCAGGAAGTCGCCGTTCGTCACCCCGGTGGCGGCGAACATGACGTCGCCCATGGCCAGCTCGTCGAGCCGGAAGACCTTCTCGCCGTCCTGGATCCCCATGGCCCGGGCCCGCTCCCGGTCGGCGTCGTTGCGATAGATGAGGCGCCCCTGCATGTCGCCCCCCATGCAGCGGAGCGCGGCGGCGCTGATGACCCCCTCCGGCGCCCCGCCGATGCCGATGAGCACGTCGACGCCGGTGTCCGGGAGGCAGGTGTTGATGGCGGCCGACACGTCCCCGTCCGAGATGAGCTTGATGCGCGCCCCCGCCTCCCGCACCTCGCGGATGAGCCGCTCGTGGCGGGGCCGCTCGAGGATGACGACGGTGAGGTCCTCCACGTACCGCCCCAGGGCGTCGGCCACGGCACGGAGGTTCGCGGCGGCGGGGCGAGAGAGATCGATGACGCCGCGGGCGCCGGGACCCACGGCGATCTTCTCCATGTAGGTGTCGGGAGCCCGGAGCAAGGACCCCTTCGGCCCCATGGCGATGACGCTGATGGCGTTGGCGGCCCCGGTGGCGCACAGGTTCGTGCCCTCCAGGGGATCGACGGCGATCTCCACGAGGGGCGCCCCGGGAGGAGCGCGCCCCACCCGCTCCCCGATGAAGAGCATGGGGGCCTCGTCCCTCTCCCCCTCCCCGATCACCACCTCGCCGGCGAAGTCGAGGTCGTTCAACGCTCCCCGCATGGCCTCGGTGGCCGCGCGGTCGGCGCCGTGGTGATCGCCGCGCCCCATGAGGCGCGCCGAGGCGAGCGCGGCCGCCTCGGTGATGCGCACTCCCTCGAGAGCCAGGTTCCGGTCCATGGAGCCTCCCGTCAGGGCGGTCGGAGCGTCTCGCCGACCCGCATGCGGTCCAGGAACTGCTGGGGCAGGCGCCGCATGCGCCCCTCCCCGTTCACGCAGGCGTGGACGGTGAACCCCGTCGCGAGGAGGACGTCCCCGCGCCGCACCGCGTACTCGAAGCGCGCCGACGCCCTCCGCACCTCCACGAGGCTCGTCTCGATCCCCACGAGGTCGTCGTAGCGGGCCGGCTGCCGGTAGGTGACACCCGCCTCGGCCACGGGGAGGATGAGCTTCTCGTTGGCCTCGAAGTCGGAGTAGGAGAGACCCTTCGCCCGCAGGAACTCGGTGCGCCCGGCCTCGAACCAGCGCAGGTAGTTGGCGTAGTACACGACGCCCATCTGATCGGTGTCGCCGTAGATCACGCGGATCTCGCAGCGGACCATGGCGTTCAGACCTGCTCGATGCGGATGAGCCGTGTGGGAGCCGCGGTGGTCTCGTAGGCGTCGATCTCCCGGATGGCGGCGCGCAGGTCGGCCTCGCGCGCCTCGTGCGTGACGATGACGAGCGGGACCGGCGCTCCCGCCACCTCCTGCTCGCGCTGCTGCACCGCCGCGATGGAGATGCCGCGCGTGGCGAGCGTGGAGGCGATCCGGGCGAGGACCCCCGGCGCGTCCTTCACGGAGAAGCGCAGGTAGTAGCAGGTGCGGATCTCGTCGTGGGGCCGGAGCGTCACGCTCGACGTCGGCGGCGGCAGCGGCACGCGACCGGGGCTTCCGGAGAGCAGGTTCCGCGAGAGGTCGATGATGTCCGCCACCACCGCGCTGCCGGTGGGCATGGCGCCCGCTCCCTGCCCGAAGAGGAGCGTCGGCCCGAGCGCGTCGGAGCGGAGGAGCACCGCGTTCATCGCCCCGCGGACGCCGGCCAGCATCGAGCCGGCGGGGATGAAGGCGGGGTGGACGCGCGCCTCGATGGAGCCGCCCGGCCCGCCCCCGTTCGGCCCGGCCCGCCGCGCCACGGCCAGGAGCTTCAGCGCGTAGCCGAAGGACTTGCCCCAGGCGAAGTCCTCGGGAAGCAGCCCCAGGATGCCCTCGGTGAGCACGTCCTGCGGCGCGAGGCGCGCCCCGAAGGCGAGCTGCGCGAGGAGGCAGAGCTTCTGCGCCGCGTCGCCGCCCGAGACGTCGAGGGTCGGATCGGCCTCGGCGTAGCCGAGCCGCTGGGCCTCGGCGAGGGCGGGGGCGAGCGGCTCCCCCTTCTCGGCCATCGAGGTGAGGATGAAGTTGGTGGTGCCGTTCACGATGCCGTGGATGGCCTGGATGCGGTCGGAGGCGAGGGCCTCGCGCAGCGTGCGGATGACCGGGACGCCGCCCGCCACCGCCCCCTCGTAGTAGACGTCCACGCCCTTCTCCTGGGCGAGGCGGAAGATCTCGTCGCCGTGGAAGGCGAGGAGCGCCTTGTTGGCGGTGACCACGTGCTTGCCGGCCTGGAGGGCCGCGAGCACCAGGCTGCGCGCCTCGGTGGTCCCGCCGACGAGCTCGACCACCACCTGGATGGACGGGTCCTGGATGAGGTCCTGGTAGCGGGTGGTGAGGAGCCCGGGATCGAGATCGACCATCCGCTCCTTGGCGGGGTCGCGCACCGCGACCCGGCGGACGACGATGCGCGCGCCCAGGCGCGTCTCGATCTCCCGGGCGTGGCTGCGGAGGATGGACAGCACCCCTCCTCCCACGGTCCCGAACCCGGCGATTCCGATCCCGACCTCTTTCATCGTGCCGCCCTCTCGATGCGATGCGAAGCGAGCTCCGCCTTCACCTGGGGGACCTTCTTGCCCCCCACGACGGCGAAGGTCTCGATCCGGACCGGGCCGACGCCCGGCGCGTAGGTGGTCTCGAGCAGGACCTCCGCGTCGCTCCCGGCGCGGTTGCGCGCGCGGACGAGGATGCAGTCCTGGAAGGTGCCCTCCGGCACCGTGACGGTGAGCCCGGTGGCGGCGATCTGGTAGCGCTCGGTGGAGGTCTCGCTCACCACCGAGGTCCAGGTCCTCTCCTCCTCGAACGGGGCGCAGAGGATCCGCCGCACCCGGTCCTGGATGCAGCCGTGCGCGGACTTGAGCGCTCCACGGGAGTCGTCGACGTAGAACCCCTCGGCGTCGCGGGAGACGATGCGCACCGTGCGCCGCCGCGCCGTCCCGGGCTGCTGGGAGGGGGACAGGTCGACCCAGGTCCACTCGTTGCCGACCCCGAGCGGGAAGTACGCCATCGGATCGGGTGCGGCCGTGGCGGGCTTCCCGGCGGCGGGGGCCGTCCCGGCGGCAGGCGCCAGGCCGGCGCCTTCCGGCGCATGGGCGCAGGCCGAGAGGCCAAGCAGGATCAGGGTCGCGATGCCGCGCTGCACGGCGCGCATCTTACCCGGAATGGGCCGGAGCGCGCCGTTCACTTCCCGGGGCTCCTGACCTTGCCCGCAGCAGCCCGCCGGCGCGCGTCCCGGAGCGCCTCCTTGGCCGCCTCGCGGACGAGCGGGTCCGGGTGACCGACGGTGAGCGTCTCGAGATACGCCTCGGCCTCCCCGCCGCCGATGTCCCCCACGGCCCGGACCATCTGGGCGACGAAGGGCCCCTCCCTCCGCCGGGCCAGCTCGATGATCGGCCCCACGGCGCGCGGGTCGCCGATCTGCGCCAGCGCCCCCACCGCCCGGTCGGCCACCTCCGGGTCGGGGTCGCGCAGGCGGGTGACGAGCCCGGGAACCGCGGCCGGGTTCTTCCGGTCCGCCAGCACGCCCACCGCGAGCTCCCGGAGGCGAGGATCGCCGGACTCGAGGTCGCGGATGACCTCCGCGTCGGGTTTCGCCGCCTCCGCGAGCGCGAGCGCGAGGGCGCTCGCCGCCCGGTCCGCGCTGGACTGGATGGCGCGCCGGAAGGCCGCGCCCACCGCCTCCCCGGGCTTCACCGCCTCCGCCCCGCGCACCGTCTCGACGGAGGAATCCGCGTCGTCGCCCGGGGCCACGTCCATCCGGAGGAGAACCTCGGCGACCGGCCCTCCGGGCCGGGCGGCGAGGCGCGCGTCGACGAGCGAGACCCGCCCCCGGCACCGTCGGGCCCCCTTGCCCGGCTCCTCCTTCGGCACCTCGAAGCCGGGAGTCCGCCCGAAGGCGTCGAGCGCCATCCGGCGAAGCTCCTCCCGCTCGATCCCGAGCGCCTCCAGGCGCGGGGGACCCGGTGCCTCCTCGACGACGACGCCGGTCACGAGACACGGCCCCGGCTTGCTCGAGCACGCGGTGACGAGGACCGCCGCCAGGCAGGCGGCGATCCAGACCGCGCGCGGAGCGGGCCGGGGCAGGCTCACCACCGACCCGTTACGCGCCCTCGCCGCCGCCGGAGGGAGACCCTCCCGCGGGTGGAACCGACGGAGGCGGGCCCCCGGAGGAGCCGCCGCCCTCTCCGGCCG